>NZ_JABKBZ010000199.1:0-1432 GCF_013166635.1 Lentimicrobium sp. S6
ACTACCACTTGTGTAGACTGACCCCATGCTGGATTAAAATTAGTGGCTTCTAAATTAGTATAGCTATCACTATAGATAGAGAATACATTATCATCAGTTTCATCATGAGTTGGTACCGGAGCACCTACTGTTGGAACTGCATTAGCCAAAGTAAAGTTGACATTATAAGTCAAACTTGTTATATCATCATCTGCTGTAACTACAACTTCTGTAATTCCCGGAAGAGCACCTGCAGCATTTATAACAAATTCTGCATTAGGATCTGTTGTGGTAGCAGTTACTGTTGGAATGATAGTCGTTCCATAAGGAAGTTCCATATTGTAGCTCATCATATTTGCTGAGAAACCAGTAACAGTAGTTTCATCCACTTGTAAATCGCTTAATGTAGCATCAGAACCCGATGCCGTTGGTGTTTTCCAGAAATAAATATTATCTAAATATATATTTGATGGATTAACTCCTGCTTGACCATCAAACTTCAACTGATGGATATCTGCCATGGAAACATCTGTGAAATCACCTACTGGAATATCATAACTATTCCATGTTCCTTGTGTGAGAGGTGTCAATTCATAAAGAAATTCTCCTGTACTAGCACTAATAGGTGTTAACTTCACCACGGTGGCATCTGCTGTCCAAATATCTACATGTAAAAACTCCATGGCTGATAAATCTTGATTACCATCCAATTGAGTTCCTTGATAGTTGAAACTAGCATATTTCATCATTTCATTACCACCAATATCTTCATTACTAACTACAGTTGTTTGTCCCCAGCCTGGATTAAAATCCGTTCCTGCAAGATTTGTATAGCTGTCACTATAAATAGAGACTACATCTGCTGCATCCTCTGTTGGTAATGGTGCCGCTGCACTTGGTTCTGTGGCTGTTGTTGGCTCTTTATAGAAATAAATATTATCTAAATATATATTAGATGGATTTACGCCCGCTTGGCCATCAAACTTTAATTGATGAATATCGGCCATGGAAACATCTGTGAAATCACCTACTGGAATATCATAACTATTCCATGTTCCTTGTGTCAGAGGAGTCAATTCATAAAGAAATTCTCCTGTACTAGCACTAATAGGTGTTAACTTCACCACTGTGGCATCTGCTGTCCAAATATCTACATGTAAAAACTCCATGGCTGATAAATCTTGTGCTGTACCATCATTACTACCTAAATTAGTTCCTTGATAGTTGAAGTTAGCATATTTCATGGTTTCATTACCTGCAACATCAACAAAAGAAACAGCAGTAGACTGACCCCAATTTGGATTAAAATTCGTTTCAGCAAGATTTGTATAGCTGTCACTATAAATAGAGACTACATCTGCTGCATCCTCTGTTGGTAATGGTGCCGCTGCACTTGGTTCTGTTGCTGTTGTTGGCTCTTTATAGAAATAAATATTATCTAAATATATATTAG
>NZ_JABKBZ010000200.1:0-1428 GCF_013166635.1 Lentimicrobium sp. S6
GGGTCAAGTTGAAATTCTGGGGGAATTGATTTTTACGCAAAAATATTTGTCAATCGAAAAAGGAAAAATTTGACATCTCTGACACCTCTGAATTCAGACCTAAAATGCTTTAATTTTGCGTTAAAGGATTCCGCAGAAGCATTTGTACTTCGGTAATTAAAGAAATTAAGGATTTTGTCATAGTTTATCTGAATTGATTTTGCGACAGTATTAAACTCTTTTAAACCTGCTTCTTCAATATCTTTATACCAATGTGCAAGTTTCGTAATAGCAATGCTTTTGTCGTTGTAATTCTCATAAATAAATGTGAGTTTTTGTGCAAGATTGTATGCTTGTTCAATGATTGGGTATTCTTCAAACAGAACCTTTGCACGTTCTTCCTGACCTTCTGTCCATCGAGCTTTGGGCTTAAATAACAAATAACGACTTCTAGCTAATAATTGCTTTCTTGTATCTCCATTCTGAAATACTACAGAAACATAATTTGTGTTATTTTTATTAGCAAGTTCCATTGATTCATTTTCTTTATCAATAGCTTCCCATCTGTATTTTATTCTGATATGCTGAACTGCTTCGCTTGTTAATTTTTGGACATGAAATCTGTCTATTACAATCATTGCTTCTGAAAAACAAAGCCGAGAAATAAGGTTCATATTGTTGGCCATATCAACTGTAACTTCTTTTACATTCTTTCGTTTTTCAATAGGTATTCGTTCTAAAACCTTAATGACTTCAGCAGATTTAGTCCCCGAGACTATTGCAACAATCGCCCCTTTACGTCCCTTGGCTGCTTTGTTAGTGAGAATGGTGTACAAGTCTCCATTGGATAACGATGTTTCATCTAAACTTAAGTGGGTTCCTATATTCTCTGGAAATAAGAGCCATTTTTCAGCATGGTGTTTCTGTGGCCAACTTGCAAAATCACTCAAGTGTTTTTTATACTGTTGTTGGAGTTTCTTTCCATCGGTTCCGTAGTACTGACCATAATGACTAGCACTCACAGCTGTATTATCTAAAGTATTCTTTTAAAAAAGTCGCAAATTCTTTTGTTTTGCGTGTTCCTTTAGCAACTAACTCCCAGTTTCTGTTTACTATTTTTTGACTCTCACTTACTATCCAGCGACGACGCTTGACATGTAAACGAACCTCTAATCCTCGTAATGGAAAATCTTCAACAATCTTTTCGTCGTAAAAACCTTTGGAGGTTAACTTCTTGTCTTTATATTCTATGGGTATAATATTCTTCTCACTTAAATAAAAGTCTATACGCTCTGAAGTCTTTGTGAAATCTGTAATATCAAAATAGTCGAGCATGCCTTCTGGAAAAAACAAACTCATAATAGCCAAATCATTTTGCATAATTGATGTGATTCTTTTTTTCAAAAGTATAACATTTTAGCTCATCCCCCCAGGTTTTGTTCTTGACCC
>NZ_JABKBZ010000201.1:0-1414 GCF_013166635.1 Lentimicrobium sp. S6
GGGTCAAGTTAATTTTTATGGGGACTACGAAAAAAGCTTTGATAATCTAAAGAGGAAAAACGATACATCCGTAACGCCTCTGAGGTTAGATCTAAAAAGCTTTATTTTAGCATTGAAAGATTCCGCATTGGCATTGGTATTTCTGTTTTTAAAGAAATTAAGGATATTATCAATGTGGTATTTTATTGATTTAGCAGCCGAATAAAACTCTTTTATATCTTGGTTCATTGATTTGTCTATCCACTGTCTAAATTTCTGCTGAGCAATATCCATTGAGTTTTCTTCATAGATATTTCTAAACTCAAGAGAATGATTATAAGCCTGTTTAAGCTTTGGATGTATACTGAATAAAAGACCTGCTCTTTGTTTCTGATTATCAGTCCAGTCAGTTGGCTTTTTTGCGATAACAAACCTAGCTCTAGCTAATAATTGTTTCGGGGTATCTCCATTTTCTAGTATTTCAGGTTTGTGCTTTTTGTTCTGTTTTCTTGCTTCATCAATGGCTTCATTTTCCTTATCTAATTCTTCCCAACGTAATTTTACCCGTACATGCTGCAGAGCATCTGTAACCAATTTTACAACATGAAATCTATCGGTAACTAGATTTGCGTTAGGAAAACACGTCTTGACGGATGATTCCATATTTTTGGCCATATCAAGACTTACTTCTTTAACCTTTTGCCTGACATCAAGAGGTAGTTTCTCAAGTACACTTATTATGTCTTTAGATAAGGTTCCTTTTATCGATGCCAATAAGGTTCCTTTTTTACCATGTCCATTCTTGTTTGTTACAAAAGTGTAAAGCTCTCCCTGTGATAAGGAAACTTCATCAATACTCATGTAATCACCTACATTCTTTGGAAAAAGCATATAGTCCTCAGAATGCAATCTTTGTTCCCAGTCCTGAAAACCACTACTATACTTCTTGTATTGCCTACGAAGTTTGTCTGCTTTAACTCCATAAAAACTGGCAATATTACTTATCGTATCTTCTCGGGTCTCTACCTGTTCCTTTTAAAAAATCTGAAAGTTCTTGTGTTAATCGTGAACCTTCAGCAACAAGTGAATAATCTCTTGTTATCTCTTTATGTGTTTGCTTATGACGCCATCTGCGTCTTCGAATTACTAAATATACCGCTTTACCTCGTATAGGAAAGTCTTGTACTTTTGAGGACGGTAAAAAACCTTTTGACTCATAATTAATATTTAAATATCCTGATGGCAAGAGGTTACGCTCATCTAGACATAGAAAGTATTCATCTTGCTTAGTAGATACATTGCCTAACTTGTAAAACTCTTTTACCTCAAAATAATCTAAGATAAATGCGGGTAAAAACTCTTGTAATATTGTTAATTCCAAAACTTAATTTTTGTCAGCTAAGATAAGGATTCCCCATAGTTTTTAATGTGACCC
>NZ_JABKBZ010000202.1:0-1404 GCF_013166635.1 Lentimicrobium sp. S6
AGACACTATCGTGCATTTCTGTGATTTCTCCAGCCTCCTCAGGTATTAATAACCATTGGGTTTCCATGGTGTCTATTACTAAATCTGTGCTGTAGTAAGTTTCTGTTTCTGTGCTTAAACAAACACTACTGTTGCCTTGTGCTTGGCTAGGGATAAATTCATCCATATCTTGTATTTCGAATACATAGATATCTTCATTCCATTGGCCTTGGCTATGGTAGCAACCAAAAAACCTTTTGGTAACCGCTGCTATATATTTATATTCGGAGACTTTAATAAAATCAGGGGTCTGAGTATAAATCATTTCAGGAAAAGGTTTTTGATAGATTAAATCTCCATCCTCATTTATCTTAAACATCCATACAATATAAGAATTGGAAACATTATCGTTTCCTTGCACATCATAATCATGGGATTTGGTGGTTGAAAATACCGTAAAACCTCCATCCTCATTTTCAAACATTTTGACTCCAGTATCCCAGTCTGTTCCCCCATAGTTTTTACTCCAAATAACATTACCATTGAAATCTGATTTTACCAACCATATATCAGTACTTTCATCGGGTTCACCATAGTGACCACTTAAATCACCATCATCTGATGTGGATGCTCCTATAAACAGGAAACCATCTTCTAATTCAATTACATTCTTAAAATTATCTCGGTTGGAACCTCCAAAGCATTGGTTCCATTCAATATCACCTGCACTATTGATTTTTATAGCCCAAGCTTCCGATAATAATCCATCATGACCTTCACAATAAATATTACCAGGTAAGCCATTATCACAACTGGCAGTTAACATATAGCCTCCATCACTTGTTTGGATTACCTCCCCCCCCTCACTAGGTCTTATATTGCCATAAGTTTCGATCCAATTCTTAGTGCCATCGGGGTTTAAATTCACAACCCAATTGTCCCAAAAACCATAAGACACCTCCTTGTCTCCATCGGTAGATGTTGAAATCCCCACCTCCATAACACCTCCATTATGACTTAAACATCCTCCTCGTGGGTCTTCGATACTAGATCCACCATAAACATCTTGCCAAATGATATTAAAATTGGTATCTGCCTTGGCCAACCAATATCCATTGATTCCACCTGTATGATTAGGACCTGTAGAACCTATCAAATAAAAACCACTATCAATTGATATTATTCTCTTTCCAGCTGCCCCACCAAATCCGCAATATGATTTATCAAAAATAATTTCTCCTTTAGCATCAATATTCACCAACCATGCTGTACCATTAGCATACTCATAACAACTGCTAGAAACATCTCCATCATCGCTATAGGTTGTACCAAAAAACAAATAACCCCCTTTATAAGGAATAATACTTTGTACATTGTCATAGTCAGTACCTCCGTAACATTTTTCCCAGGTTTTAACGAAGTTTT
>NZ_JABKBZ010000203.1:0-1401 GCF_013166635.1 Lentimicrobium sp. S6
GGGTCACATAAAAAATTATGGGGAGCAATGGTTTTTAGCCTTTTCATAATTTAAAATGCTATTAAGTAATAACATAGGATCAGATTCAAAATTATGGAAGTAACAAAGGATGGCCACTTCACTGTCGAATTCTATTGAATAGTGAAAGATGCCAAGGCCATTTGGTGGGTTAGCCCCTCCAAAACACGGAGCAGTTCAAGAGGTGAATTCTAGAATATATGACTTCTAATCTCCTGTTTTTTTGTTTTTATTGGTCAGATTGAGCTTCATGACTAAATACTGATTTAGTCATACTTCGGTTTAGCAAAGGACATGGCTTTTAAAAAAATGACATTGGAGATTATTGAAATAGAAACATCTGTTTTTGGCATGATATGAGTGTACAATTTAAGGCTTATTATTTTTCTACTTTGGTCTAAAAATCAAAATCCTACAAGAGACCGGAAGGCGATAGTTTGGGATTAGTTTTGCTTGATTCCACCAAAGAAAGTATAAAATGTTTTTCTTTTACACTTTTTCAAAAAAGTGTAGTAAAAACTACCGCTGTTGATTAAAGGTTACTCCGAAAACAGGTTTCCGGGAAAACAATAAACTCCTACTTTTAGAAATTTCCTAAAGGAAATATCTAACGAGCGTCGAACAGTATTGTTTTCTTGTCCTCCAACCTGTCTCCTCCGTTTAACACCTTTACTCAAAGGCGGTCATGGTCTTTCTTCGAAAGACTATAAACTTTGCGGGGTGTGGGAACACTATCTTCAATATTACTCCTTGACTATACTCAGTACAAGAAAAAAACGAGTGAGATTCAAAATCATGAGGGTTAACAAGGGATGGTCTCTTGATTGCCGAAATCTAATAAAAAGTGAAAGATGCCAAAGCAAGCGGGTGGGTTGGCCCTTCCCAAACACGGGGCCGCTCAAGAGGTGAATTCTAGAATATTTGATTTTTAAGCAAAGGGCTTTAGCTTTTAAAATAATGACATTGGAGATGATTGAAATGGAAACATCTGCTTTTGGCTTGATATGAGTGTACCATTTACAGGTCATTATTTTTCTACTTTGGTCTAAAAATCAATATTCTAGAAGAGGAGGGTAGGCCATTGTTTGGGATGGCTTTTTGCTTACTTTTTACCATTAAAAAGTATGAATTAATATTATTATTTTACGTATTTTTGGAAGAAGTATAGGGCAAGTCTAACTCGATAAAGATTTAAGCAGACAACCGCTATTACTCAAACGTGGACTAAGTAATTTTCAAAAGCTCTTAAGAACCATAGATCTAAGACTAAGCTATAGTCCATGTTTTCTAATCTTATATAGCAAAGAATTTTTTATCTATCAAAAAAAATATCCAATTCCCTAATTCCAGTTCTCATTAACTTATCTCCCCATAAAAAATAAC
>NZ_JABKBZ010000204.1:0-1387 GCF_013166635.1 Lentimicrobium sp. S6
CAGAAGTGGCCCTTGGCACACCAGTAGATTTCACCGACTTGAGCACTCTCAATGGCGGAGCAGCTATCGTAAGCTGGGAATGGGATTTTGATGACCCAGCCAGTGGAACTGATAATACTTCAACACTCCAAAACCCAAGCCATACCTACGATATATTAGGCGACTTCCAAGTGAGCCTCACCGTTACCGATGGCAATGGATGTAGCCATAATTACACCGCTGGCTTAGGTGTAAACCCTCCTCCCGCCAGTAATTTTAGCTTTACACCTGCTTGTTTTGGCTTCGATGTAGAATTTACTGATTTAAGTACTACCAGCGAAGGAAGCATCACCAATTGGTGGTGGGATTTTGGTGACCCAGCCAGTGCTAATAATACCAGTACCGAAAAAGACCCTACACATCTATTCACCGCTCCAGGAACTTACACCGTAGAACTCAAAACCAAAGCCTTTGGATTTAATACCATCACCAAAGAAATCACCGTTTATCAAAATCCAGAAGCGGCATTTAACTCCAGCACACCTTGCCAAGGCGATGCCATGCAACTTACAGACGCCACTGTTTTAGGCGATGCCGCTATCAACAGCTGGAGCTGGGATTTTGCCGATGGAAACACTTCTACACAAAGCAATCCAAGCCATACCTATACCGCTGCAGGGGACTATATGACCACCTTCACCGTAACAGATGAAAACGGATGTACCCACAGCACTTCTCAAAATGTGAAGGTTTGGGAAAACCCAACAGCTAGCTTTAATACCAATAGTGCTTGTGTGAAAAATCTCACCGAGTTTAGCGATATTAGCTTAGATGGAGATGCCAGCATCACCGCTTGGCAATGGACCTTCGGAGAAGCCTCCTCTGGAATCCTCAACGAGTCTACTAGCCAAAACCCAAGCCATGAATATGCCTTGCCTGGTAGCTACGATGTGAGCTTCCAAGTAACCGATGCCAATACTTGTGTCAATACAAGAACTGCTTCTGTCACCATCACACCAGCACCTGTGGCCAACTTCACCAGCAATGCTCTTTGCTTTGGCGAAGACATCAATTTCAGCGACCAATCGGTTACCAGTAATGGAAACATCATAGCTTGGAACTGGCAAATGGGAGATGGATTCACCTACAGCAGCGAAAATCCAACTCACCAATACACCAGCCCTGGCGATAAAGACATCAGACTCATTGCCACCGATAACTTGAATTGTGTGGATACCATGGATAAGACCTTATATGTGACTCCAGATTTTACTTTGGATATCGCAGCTTTCGAACTTTGTAGCAATACTCCAGCCAGCCTAAGCGGCGAAGTGGTAGATCCTCTGCTCACTCCCGATACTTGGTCTTGGACTTTTGCTGATGGACAAAGTGCCAGCGGACAAAGCGT
>NZ_JABKBZ010000205.1:0-1342 GCF_013166635.1 Lentimicrobium sp. S6
GGCAACAGAGGCTCATACATAATGTGGGTTTTGTAGTAGAATAGAACATATAAACATAAAATAAACATCGGAGTAGGCAGATAGATAATGGCTTTGAAAACCACACTATGCATAGCCTAGGACGTTGTGCCTCATATAATTAAAAAATGAAAAAAATACTCTATATCTCAATATTAACTCTGATTTTTGGTTCTTGTTTGAATATGAATGATCCTGAAATGCAAGGACAGTATATTGAAAGTTATAAATCGTTTAATCAAGAATTAGTTAATCATTTTCCAAAAAAAATACCAAATAATTTTGTAGCTGCAGCTTTCGGTTCTGCAAAATATATCAACAAAAGGAATAATTATGCGGATTTAAGCTTAACAATAAAAATAGCGTCAAAAGAGGAATTTATTGAACTAAAGCAATTACTAATAGGAGAAGTAAAGACTGTTAAAGAAGCAATGGATAGCTGCTTTTTAATTATTAGTTATTCAAATGAACTCAATAAGAAATATGATTGTAATTCAATCACTCCTATTCCGCTGACAGCTTTATACGATTATGATGGAAAGATTGATGATTGGAAAATTCAAGATAATGTTGAAATTGCTGTTATTGATTTTCAGCCAGGTGTGTTTCTAACTAATGAAAATCTAGTAGCGAAAGTAGAATATCCGGAAAAATGGAGAAATGGATTTTCAAAAGGATATTCTTTCGATAATGAAGAACAAACAATAATGTATTGGTTAATTATTTGGTAAAAATAAAATTATGAGAATTCAAAAATTACTGACAAAATATTCAATATTGCTTCTGGTATATATTGCATTAGTTCGTTTTGCACAGCCTTATGGATTGAAATTGTATTATTCAATTTATTCAAATCCTGAAATGATGGCGGAAACAGTTAATACCATTCAATCAATTATTACAGCCGTGACATTTATAATCAATTTGATTTTTGTGGTTTTTATTTTGGTTGATTCAAAACAGAAAAAAGTTGTTGATTGGCTTATTGTTGTTATTACTTTCTTCAGTGCAGAAACAGGAATTGCTCTATTTCTAATATGGCAGATTTATAAAGAATTGAATAACAAATACGAGGCACAACAAAAAACATAGTGCATTTGGAAATTAGAGCAATAAATGACGATATTAGCTATAAATAAAGTGAGTGGTAGGTTGGAAAATATAGGTTTCAAAAATCCAAACGCACCATGTTCCACACGTTACCAAGCATTTAAATTCAAAGGACAAAGCATTTGGTAGGGAAAAAAGTTCTTTCTTTAATTAAGGAAACGAAAACGAATTCGGGCATTTTTAGCCAATAAGAATTAATGAGTTGAAAGATGAA
>NZ_JABKBZ010000206.1:0-1316 GCF_013166635.1 Lentimicrobium sp. S6
AAGAGTTGTAAAAAGTAGTAAAGGGTTGTAAGGAATTGTAAAGAGTTGTAAAAAGTAGTAAAGGGTTGTAAGGAATTGTAAAGAGTTGTAAAAAGTAGTAAAGGGTTGTAAGGAATTGTAAAGAGTTGTAAGGGGTTGTAAAGAATATTATAGCTGTTAAATCTTACTAATCTTTACGCACGTAAGTGCACTTTACAACCCTTTACTATACTTTACGCGCAAAGTGCATCTTACCTTTCTTTGTCCGGTCCTAAAGTTTTAATATAATTGTTTAATTTCACACTGATAGTATTTAATTTTTCCATCATTTCCTTAAATATGCTATCATCTATTAGGCCTCTATTATTTGCTTTTGTTATCCAAGTCTTAGTTTCGAATAATGAACCTCTGGAGTAAAAACTAAAATTCTTTCTTTCCTTATAATGGTATCTTCCGAGACCCTCACTTAAATTTGCAGCTATAGAATCTGAAGATCTGATCAATTGCTTTCCTATTGTATCTTTTTGAAAATAATCCCATTTTATAACATGAGAGTATATTTCTTCACCAATTTCCATTGATAAATTATAAACTTGAAAATCTTCTAATAACATGATATAATTTATAATTAGTACTGAAATAAAAATGCAAAAGGTTGTAAAACTTGGTAAGGGATTGTCTTTACTATTCTTTACGCGCAAAGCGCATCTTACCATCTTTTACGCCCGAAGGGCATCTTACCATTCCTTCCGCCCGAAGGGCACTTTACCTTTCTTTGGATTGTAAAGAGATTGTAAAAAGTGGTAAAGAGTTGTAAGGGATTGTCTTTACTATTCTTTACGCGCAAAGCGCATCTTACCATCTTTTACGCCCGAAGGGCACCTTACCATCTTTTACGCACGCAGTGCATCTTACCATCTTTTACGCACGCAGTGCATCTTACCATCTTTTACGCACGCAGTGCATCTTACCATTCCTTACGCCCGAAGGGCACTTTACTAAACCTTCCGCACGCAGTGCATCTTACCATTCCTTCCGCACGAAGGGCACTTTATCTTTCTTTGGATTGTAAAGAGATTGTAAAAAGTGGTAAAGAGTTGTAAGGGATTGTCTTTACTATTCTTTACGCACGCAGTGCATCTTACCATCTTTTACGCAGGCAGTGCATCTTACCATCTTTTACGCACGCAGTGCATCTTACCATCTTTTACGCCCGAAGGGCACTTTACCTTTCTTTGGATTGTAAAGAAATTGTAAAAAGTGGTAAAGAGTTGTAAGGGATAGTCTTTACTATTCTTTACGCACGCAGTGCATCTTACCATCTTTTACGCACGCAG
>NZ_JABKBZ010000207.1:0-1303 GCF_013166635.1 Lentimicrobium sp. S6
GACATTTTAAGTTCGAACTTTTTTGGCCGCTTAAAGAGTTTTTAAAATAAAAAATGCCCTGAAGAATGACTAATAATATAGATTTTAATGCTTTGATTATTTGGTGATTTGAAGGAGATGAAACCTATAAATTGAAGAGTTCAAAACGCTTGGTAACAAAGGCTCATACATAATGTGGGTTTTGTAGTAGAATAGAATATATAAACATAAAATAAACATCGGAGTAGGCAGATAGATAATGGCTTTGAAAACCACACTATGCATAGCCTAGGACGTTGTGTTGCATTAGTGAGAAACCCCAGTTCTATATGATAACTTGATTAATTATGAGAAAAATATTACTAATTCTGACCAGTATTATACTGATTACGTCATGTAAAACCAATAAGACTAACAAAAATGAATTTGGTATTTTACTGATTGATGATTTTGAAACAAAGGATAAGAATGTTGAACTCTGTAATGATTTAGAAAATTATCTTTTCATTGATATGATTAGGGTCGATTTGCCAAATCTTAGCGATGAAATACTTGGAAATCTCAGATGGCAAAGATTTTTAGTATCCGAACAATCGACAAAAGAAGATGATGTTCATTTTAGATTCATAATTAGTAATGAAGCAAGAAAGGAAAGAGACTTGTTATTCGATTATTTTACAAACAAAGTCGATGAGATATGTAAATTTCACCATGATAATGATTCTTTGTTTCAAGAGATTGTAATTCTCAGCGACAAATTAATTGATAACATTGTAAGCGGAGACATTGATTCAATATGGACTATGACTGGCGAGACTATGAGAAGCTATGTGACTAAATCACAATTTGAAGATTATATCAAACAGATTGGGAATCTTGAGAAATTAGGTGGTAAGAGAAGCTTTAAGAGTAAACACCATTACACATACCTTGACCAAATTGGAAAAGGGGATTTTTATGTAATAAATTATGGATTTGATAATGATAAGGGAATGCTTGAGCAACTTAATTATCAAATGGTTGACGACAAAATTGAATTGCTGGGATATATAGTTGCAATACCAAATAACGCAACACAACAATAAATATAGGTCATTTGGCGGATAGTGCTAAATTTGAACATGAGTACATTTAATAAAACATATAGCGGTTTGATAGTGGGGAGCTTTGAAATGCCAAACGCCCCATATTCTGGTCGTTGGCAACCATAAAAATAAAGACAGTACACTATGGAAAATGAGATTAAAATAGGAAAGAAAATATTTATACGAAATGCTGGGAAAGATGAATACTGGCTTCAAGATATTATCTACGAAAATCCAAA
>NZ_JABKBZ010000208.1:0-1232 GCF_013166635.1 Lentimicrobium sp. S6
AATCCCAATGCAGTATGCTCAGGAGAAACAGCAGTAGAGCTCAACGGTGGATTACCCACCGGAGGAGTCTATTCAGGAAGTCATGTGAGCGCAGGATATTTTAATGCCCAAGCAGCAGGAATAGGGACCCATGAACTCAACTACGAATACACCAACGCCCAAGGTTGTAGCGCATCTGCCACCGCAGAAATCACAGTTAACGAGCAAGCCACTGTGAGCCTTGCTGCCTTCAATGATATTTGTCAAGACCAAGCTCCTATCACCCTAAGTGGTGGTAGTCCAATGGGTGGTACCTATAGCGGAACAGGAGTCACAGCTGGTGTTTTCGACCCCAATATTGCAGGTCCTGGCCTCCACCAAATCACCTATAACTATGGTAGTGGTGATTGCGGAGGCTCTGCACAAGAAGATATTTTAGTGAAAGCTGTTCCAACTGTACTGTTCCCAAATCCTGATGATGTCTGCTCTGGAGAAACGGCCATAGAACTCAGCGGTGGAAGCCCGCTCGGAGGAGTCTATTCAGGAAGTTTTGTAAATGCAGGATTCTTCAATGCCCAAGCAGCAGGAGCAGGAACCCATAGTCTCACCTACGAGTTCACCAATGCCGAAGGTTGTAGCGCTACTGCAAATGCAGAAATCATTGTCAACGAGCAAGCCACTGTCAGCCTTGCTGCTTTTAATGATATTTGTCAAGACCAAGCACCTTTTACTTTGAGTGGTGGTAACCCAGTCGGCGGAACCTATAGCGGAACGGGAGTTACGGCTGGAGTTTTCGACCCTAATATTGCAGGTCCAGGAAGCCATCAAATCACATATAACTACGGCAGCGGAGCCTGTGCCAGTTCTGCCCAAGAACACATTTTGGTAAAAGCGGCTCCTAGCGCTTCACTTAGCCATCAAGGCGATGTATGCTCTAGCCAAACTGCGGTGGTATTAGCCGGAGGATTGCCCAGTGGAGGAGTCTATTCAGGAAGCTTTGTGAGCGCCGGAACATTCAATGCTCAAGCAGCTGGAATAGGTGACCATAATATCAGCTACGAATTTACCAATGCCGAAGGTTGTAGCGCAACAGCCATCAACCAAATCACGGTCAACACCGAAGCTGAGGTCAACCTGGCCGACCTGGCCAATATCTGCGAAAATGAAAGCCCCATCACCCTAAACGGTGGCACTCCTTTTGGCGGAACATATAGCGGAACGGGTATTAGCGCCGGAAGCTTTAATCCAGCCAC
>NZ_JABKBZ010000020.1:0-71799 GCF_013166635.1 Lentimicrobium sp. S6
CTTCTTTTGTTGTAAATCTTTCTTTAAACGTCTGTCTATCAATGTTTTTTAGTATCCTCATCGTTCCTGAATTTGAATACAATTTACAAAATAATATACTCATATACAACTATTTGTGAACTAAATGGGTAACCCTATTAAATAATATTGACATTAATAAGATTAATGACCAAGCTATGACAATGGTTATGGAATATGGACCTAAATTACTTTTGGCTTTTGTAACCTTAATGATTGGTCTTTGGATCATTAAAAAATTAGTTGCTGTAGCCTCTAAAGGAATGAATAAAGGAGATACAGATCAAACTCTGGCTCCATTTGTAATCAATCTTATCAGTTGGGTCTTAAAGATTCTTTTATTCTTGAGCGTAGCTTCAATGATAGGAATAGAAACAACTTCATTTATTGCTATATTCTCAGCAGCTACTTTAGCTATTGGTTTAGCATTACAAGGAAGTCTTTCAAACTTTGCGGGAGGTATTATTCTGCTTATTTTTAAACCTTACAAGGTAACAGATCTTATTGAAGCCCAAGGACATTTAGGTGTGGTAAAAGAAATTCAGATTTTCAATACCATCCTCTTAAATCCTCAAAATAAAACCATCATCGTACCAAATGGAGCAGTGGCTGGAAATAGCATCATTAACTATACCACCGAAGGTAAGTTAAGAGTAGACTTAAGTGCTGGTATTTCTTACGAATCAAATATTAAAGATGCTAAAGATGTATTAATGAAGGTTCTTCAAGACCATCCAAAGGTTTTAAAAGACCCAGCTCCTTTTGTTGGAGTTAGCGAATTAGGAGATAGCTCCGTTAATTTTGCTGTTCGTCCTTGGGCAAATGTAGCAGATTATTGGGATGTATATTTCGGAATCAATGAAAAAATAAAATTAGCTCTTGATGAGGCAGGAATTACTATTCCTTTCCCACAAATGGATGTTCATTTTGATAAAGATACGAAGTAATAATAGGAACTGGAAAATTGAAGCTAGAAGTTAAAAAGACTTTAGTTTTAAATAATCTCAGACTTTCACAAATAATTATATAAAGAAGCCTTCACAATAATGTGTTGGCTTCTTTGTTTTTCTTTACTTTGCAAAAAAATATAACATGGGAACTTTTCTTTTTAACGAAATCATATTTGGTCCTGTCTCTAGCAGAAGATTAGGGGTTTCTTTGGGCATTAATTTATTGCCTACCGATTATAAATTTTGCACTTTTAATTGTGTTTATTGTGAATGTGGTTGGACCTTAAAAGCGGACAAAAAAATAAAACTACCTACAACTGAAGAAGTAAAAAATGAACTTGAAAAAGTATTGGAAGAATATGCTGATCAAGGTAAGGAAATCAATTCCATTACCTTTGCAGGAAATGGAGAGCCTACTATTCATCCAGATTTTGCCCAAGTAATTGATGATACTATAGAACTCAGAAACCTATGGATGCCAGAAGCTAACATCTCGGTACTTTCTAATGCTTCTCAGCTCAACAAAACAAAAGTTACTGACGCTTTAAAAAAGATTGACCAGAATATTCTAAAACTCGATGCAGGAACAGAAGAAACTTATCGATTGATCAATATGGCTCAGGAGCATTTGAAGTTTGACAAAATTGTGGATTACTTAAAAAGCTTCCAAGGAAACCTGATTATTCAAACTCTTTTTATAAGAGGAAGTCATAATGGTAAGAGCTTTGACAACACTACTGAGGAAGAAGTAAATGCTTGGCTTCAACTATTAAAAGAAATACAACCTGAATCAGTGATGTTGTATCCAATTGAAAGAGACACTCCTGCTGAAAGCTTAGAAAAAGTTAGTCAAGAAACGCTAGAACGAATAGCAGCCAAAGTAGAAGCCATTGGAATTAAAACTGATGTTTATTAATAATCAATGAGTGGGTTTATGAATAAATTAAGGATATAAAGAAGGATTTAATGAATGAATTGGTAAATGAAGGAGAGAGTGATTTCAGTCTGTTCTATCCTTCTATCACCAATACATCCAGTAATTAAAACAAAATATTGAGTGCATGAAAAAAGTACTTATTGAATCCTATCAATGTGAGAATATTGGAAAAACTATTGCCGCATTAGATTTTAAGGAAAGCTTTTTAGAAAGAGACTTTTTAACTATTAATGTATCTGATGAGCTCAAAACAGCCATGTATTATTATGCAGTTGGAATTTGCCACCAGACTTATCACTTGGCAAATCCAGAACTGAATCTATATGGTTGGGATTTTTTAGAATATGGATTTATTGATATTGCCAAAAACAGACCTCAACTTTTAGAAGCTGATTATCTCGTCCAACTTTCCACTGCTCAGCTCGCTAAAGAAATCCGTCCTTTCTTCGCTCCTCAAAACATTGCAGAACAATGTACACTTGATAATATTGAAGAAAGATGTAGTTTTTGGATTCATATGGCAGAACTTATAAAAGACTCTGGTTTATCACATTTAGAGTATATTCAAAAATCGAATGGAGTTCCTAACTATTTCTATAAAAAGCTAAAACATACCGTGGCTTATTCTGATCATTTACAAAAGAAAACAAGTTTTTTAATGAAACTCTTAGAGGATGCAAAATTGATACAGTTCTCTAATCATCAAGATTTGATTCCGATAATGGATTATCACATGCAAAGGGTATTGTTGCGAACAGGATGTGTAGAAGTTTTAGATAATGACTTAAAATTTGCTTTACAAAACAAGCTAAGATTGCAAAATGAACAAGAATTAAGAGTAGCCTGTATTTCTGCCATGAAACAGATAGCCCAACACTCTGGCTACTCAGTTTTTAAGATGAATGATGTTTTTTACACAATGGGACGTTCTTGTTGTAACCAAGAAGCTCTCTGTCAAAAAGGGAGTTGCGAAAAAGCACCTTGTACATTGGCATTAGCAGTAGAACTTGATCAGCACCAACAATGTATTTTTGAAGCCTGTTGCAAAGGGAAAAACGACGAAGACTATCGAAAATACTGGCAACCCCAAGTTAATACTCATTATTACTAACACTTGGGATTTGCTTAGCATTAGTAACTCATCATCAATTTATTTTTTTTTGCTATCTTGCATCTGTTTTTAGACCTAATATTTATGACAGAATCACTCGAAGCACTAGATCACATCCGATTAAACTTTAGTCCTTCAAGCCTTCATGCACTCAACATTGCCATTGGTTTTGTTATGTTTGGTGTGGCTTTGGAGATAAAACTCAAGAGCTTTAAAGAAATCCTATATTCCCCAAAACCAGCTATTATTGGTGTTATCTCACAGTTTTTACTTTTACCCGCACTTACCTTTTTGCTCATCATTTTACTCAAAGACTATTTATCACCTAGTATGGCTCTAGGAATGGTTTTGGTGGCGGCTTGTCCTGGTGGCAATGTTTCAAACTTTATATCCTCATTGGCCAAAGGAAATATTGCACTATCAGTGAGTTTAACTGCAATTGCAACTGTTTCTGCTATTATATTTACTCCTCTAAATTTTGCTTTTTGGGGTGGTATGGTCATCAACTTCTTTGAAAACCATAACGCAGGAAATCTAATCAGACCATTGGAAATAGATATTTTTCAAGTCTTCCAAACCATATTTATCATTTTAGGATTACCTTTATTTATGGGGATTTTAATCAATCATAAATTCCCTGATTTCACTAACAAGATTACGGGAACTATTAAAAAGCTTTCCATTATCATATTTACAGCTATTATCATTTTAGCACTAGCCAAAAACTTTTCTCATTTTACCAATTCTATACAATACATCTTTATCATCGTCCTTATCCATAATGCTTTAGCTTTAACCAGCGGTTATGGATTAGCTAGTATATTCAAGCTTTCAAAGCCAAATAGACGCAGTGTAAGTATTGAAACAGGAATTCAAAACTCGGGATTAGCTTTGGTATTAATCTTTAATCCCAAAATATTTCCTCCAGAATTAGAATTAGGTGGAATGGCCATCATTGCTGCCTGGTGGGGAATTTGGCATATGATCGCAGGCTTGACCCTTGCAAGCGTATGGGGAACTTCGTTTACTTTTTTCGGTTTGAGAAAACCTTTACTAAATAAAGACTAAGAATGGGTATCAATAAAGTTGACCAAAAATCCTTTAGATATAAACTCCTCTGGAATACTATCAAATTCTGGCATGAACTATATTATCATCAAAAGATAGAAATCACCAACCAAGACCGGGTTCCTGCTGAAGGAGCTATAGTTTTTACGCCCAATCATCAAAATGCTTTGATGGATGCCTTGGCTTTACTGTTCTCGGTAAAAAGGACAGTGGTTTTTCTGGCTAGAGCTGATATTTTCAAGAAAAAATCTGTTGCTGAAATACTATATTTCCTTAGAATCTTACCCGTTTATCGCCCGCGAGATGGACAGGGAGAAGTAAAAAAGAATTTAGAAACTTTCAAGAAAACTAGCGAAGTATTGCAGAAGAACCTCGGTATTACTATTTTCCCAGAAGGTACACATACTGATAAGCAAAGCCTTCTTCCTCTAAAGAAAGGATTTGCTAAAATTGCCATGCAAACAGAAGAAGCTAATGATTTCAAACTTGGAATTCAGTTAATTCCTGTAGGAATAAGTTATAGCAATTACACCCAATGTCAGAGCACTTTATCTATCAACTTTGGCCATCCCATTCATTTAGCTGACTATTATGAGGAATACAAAAAGAAGCCTGCTATTGCTTTAAATCAGATAAGAGATAAAATGAGTGAATCATTAAAAGAAAATATGATTCATATAGAAGATGATGAGAACTATAATGCAGTAGAATACCTAATGACCGCCTATGCCAAAGAAATCCCCTTTCCACAAAAAGGTACAAGTAGAATTTTAGTTGGGCAAGTTTTCTTAAATAAGCTCGAGTCATTGAGCGAATCTCAATCAGAAAAATTTGAAGAATTGATTAAAAACACCAATGACTTTCTTAAGCTATCTTCTAAATTCAATAAAAGACAAAAAGCTTTGTGGCCTAAATATAGTATCACAAAACTATTATTAAATACCTTAAGGTTTATCATTTTATTACCTTTACTATTACCTTCTGCACTTTTACACTTACCCACTCAATTACTCTCGCACCTACCCTCTAAATTTATTGGAGACGAACAGTTTCATAGTACTTTTAGATTTGTACTGGCTTTCATTATTCTACCTATCACCTTTACTATTGAGGCTATTCTTCTAAATATTTTTTATGATGACTTCTCTTTATTTTATTTTTTCATAGCTTATTCAATATCCCTAATATTCATCTTGCTCAATGTAAATTGGCTCAGAAATTATTATGGAATTTTTAAAATCTTCATCTTTAAAATGTTTAATTCTAAAAAAGCTGAAGGCATAGAAAAACTAATCAATAGCATTAAATTGTTAATTCAAGAGTTGTAGCAGAGCTAAATTACAGTAATACAAAATAATTAACATTTTCAAACAATTTTATAAAGGCTTAAAGTAAATGAAATGCATACTTTTGTGAACACATTCGCATAAACTATGGAAAATTTTTCGGTTACCATTTTAGGAAGCAGCTCTGCCTCACCCACTTCTAGGAGAAATACCAGTAGTCAATTGGTCAATTTCTATCAGAGGTATTATCTGGTAGATTGTGGAGAAGGAACTCAAATTCAACTGCGCCGTAATCGACTTAAAATGTCCAAAATCAACCACATTTTCATCAGTCATTTGCATGGAGATCATTTCTTTGGATTAGTAGGTCTTATAAGCAGTTTAAATCTTTTTGGCAGAACAAAAGAACTTCATATTTATTCCGACCTAAGAATTAAAGAAATTATAGATATACAATTGGAAATATCAGAAACAGCACTTCAATTTGAAATCATATACCATCCGATCAATTTGAAAGAAAAAGAATTGATTTTTGAAGACAAGAAATTAGAAATTTATAGTTTTCCTCTAGAACATAGAGTACCAACTTGTGGTTTCTTATTTCAAGAAAAAAAATCCTTCCCAAATATCAAAAAAACCATCATTAAAAAGTACAAGCCAAGTATCGATGAAATTAATAAAATAAGGTCAGGTGAAGATTATATACTCGATGATGGAACTGTTCTCCCGAATGACGAAATCACAAATGAAGCTCCTGCTCCTCGCTCCTATGCCTATTGTTCCGACACCAAGTATTTCGAAAACTTACACCACTATTTTAAGGGGGTAGAATTGCTTTATGCAGAGTGTACTTTTATGAAAGACCTACAAGAAGTCGCTACTAATAAATTCCATATGACAACAGAGGACTCCAGCAAATTGGCTAAAGAGTCTGATGCTCAAAAATTAATGGTTGGACATTTTTCGGCCCGATATAGAGATTTAACGGAGTTTAAAGATGAAATGGAAACACTTCACCCTGGAACTATTTTGGTTAACGATAATGATACTATAAATATAAGAGAAGATTAGATTATTTATTGAACTCTACCTTACGAAATACATTCAATTCACCTTTTCCATCAATACATTCCGTTATTTTTTTCTTAAATTTCCAACAAGTCATTTGACGAATTTCCATTATCCGACTGATTTCATGGGAAGAAATGTCAGGTTTCTGACAAACTAAAAATGCTAATTTAAAAGCTTCGGGAAGAGAAATCTTACAACCATGAAAAGCGGTATTTGCAGTAGCCGATTCTTGAGTTTTACATTTGGTACAGCGTCGAGAATATGCTTGTCTTCCATCGCAACTATTTGTATGCCCGCACTTTTTACAGACAAATCCTTCTGACCATTTTTGCTCAGACAGATAAGCTAAACAAGCTTCCTTTGTGGAAAAATGCTTATCAAACTGCTCATGACTCATGTTTTTAAAAGTTGGCATCATAATACTGACATATTGTCGGCAAAATTAATAAAAAAAATCATGGCATCATAATTGAACTAAGAAAAAAGTGGTATTAAAGCGATTTAAAATAATTTTAGTATTTTTGCAAAAACTTAAAAAAACAACAAAAACATATTGATAATGAAGAAAGTAGGAATATTTGCTCTTGCAGCACTTTTTGGATTCGTGAGTATAAGCTGTGATAGCACGGCAGCAGAAAAAAATAGTAATGGTGAAACTCTAAATATTGATGCCAAACCAACAAATCCTTCTCCTGAAGACCATAAAGTAATCGTTTTAGACGAAACTGCATTTAAAGAAAAAGTTTGGAATTATGATGCCAATCCTGATGAATGGCTATTCAAAGGCGATATTCCTGCTGTGGTAGATTTTTATGCAGATTGGTGTGGCCCTTGTAAAAAGATAGCTCCAATTATGGAAAAACTAGCTAAGGAATATGATGGCAAAATTGTTATTTATAAAATAAATACAGATCATAATAGAGAATTGTCATCAGTTTTTGGAATCAGAAGTATCCCTTCTATATTATTTATCCCAAAAGAAGGCCAACCTGCTATGCAAGCCGGTGCAATGAGTGAGCAACAATATAAAGATATTTTTGAAGACTTCTTATTAGGAAATAAGAAAGAAGAAACAAAATAATAGTCTGAAAGAAGACTAAATAAATAAGAAAATAAATTATAAAAAATATAAACAATAAGTAATGGAACATTTAACAAAAGAAACATTTTTAGCCAAAGTATTTAATTTCGAAGAAAATAAAGAATGGAAATTCGAAGGTGATAAACCTTGTATTATAGATTTTTATGCTGATTGGTGTCAGCCATGTAAAGTTCTTTCTCCAATCTTGGATGAATTAAGTAAAGAATACGAAGGGAAAATTGATATCTATAAAGTAGATACAGAAGCTGAACAAGAATTAGCTGGAGCTTTTGGAATCAGAAGCATCCCTTCTATCCTATTTTGCCCTGCTGATGGACAACCACAAATGGCTCAAGGAGCTCTTCCTAAGGAATCTTTAATACAAGCCATTAACGATGTATTATTGAAAAAGACTGAAGCATAAGACTTTAAGATTTTAAAATATATTTGTATATAAGAGATGTGGCTATTAATTTCGCCACATCTTTTTTATTTGATTTATGAACGTATTATCCACAGCATATTTTCCACCCATAATCTGGATGGCCTATCTTCATCAAAAGAAAAACATTTCTATTGATGCCAAAGAAACCTATCCCAAACAAACCTATCGTAATCGTTGCCAAATAGCAACAGCAACTGGGATCATGAATCTTTCAGTTCCAGTAAAAAAGCCCAATGGCAATCAAACCATCACTGAAAATATTGGATTTGAAGATCAACAAAAATGGCAATGGCAACATTGGAAAAGCATAAAGACTGCCTACGACTCCTCCCCCTTCTTTCTTTACTACCAAGATGATATAGAGGAGCTTCTTAAAAAAAAATATTCAAGCTTGATTGAGTTAAACGAGACTATTATAAAAGACTTAACCAGTTTAATGAATCTGGATATAGAAATAAAGTATACCCATGACTTTGCTCCCATAGAAAGTGGAAAAGTAGATTTACGCTTCGATATTCATCCAAAGAAAGATTTAAAAATAAAATTCCCTAAATACTACCAAACCTTCGATGATAAATTGGGCTTCATCCCCAACCTTTCCATCCTTGACTTGCTCTTTAATTTAGGCCCTGAAAGTATACTATATTTAGAAAGTATTAATCTCGATGAAATAGACAAATAAAATCGGCCTCTACACAATAAACAAAGGCTTTTCACGTATAAAGAATAAGATTAACTTTGCTCCAATTATGAAGACAAAAAAAACACTCAATATATTTATGATAAGTGCCTTATTAGCTCTTGTTATATTCACTTCCTGCAGAAAAGATGAAACCATTAGTTCGGATCCATCTTACAAACTAAGTTTTTCAACAGATTCAGTCTTGTTTGATACAGTATTCACCACAATGGGTTCTGTTACAAAGAGACTTATGGTATACAACCCCAATGAGAATAGTGTTGTCATAAGCCGAGTAAAATTAGCTGGGGGTAGTAATTCGCCATATAATATAAATATTGATGGAGCTTCTGGAACTTCAGTCAGTAATATAGAAATAGGCGGAAATGATAGCATATACGTCTTCGTCAGGGTAACGGTAGATCCTGTAAATGACAATCTACCTCTAGTAGTGAAGGATTCAGTGATATTTGAGACCAATGGAAATGTACAAGATGTAGATTTGGTAGCTTGGGGACAAGATGCACATTTTATTGTTGCTGATCAACACTTAAATGGCCTTCCTCCTTTTTCATACATTGCAAAAGAAGGTGAAAATATACATTGGACCAATGACAAACCCTATGTGATTGTTGGTTATGGTGTAGTTGATTCTGCTGCTTCATTAACTATAGATGCTGGTTGTAAAATTCACTTCTATAATAATGCTGGGATGTGGATTTATAGATATGGAGCCATACAAGTGAATGGGAGTTTAGAAGAACCTGTCATGTTTCAAGGCCTTCGTTTAGAGCAAGAATACCAAGATGTTCCAGCTCAATGGGATAGGATATGGATTAATGAAAGCGATGTAAACTCTGAATTTAATTATGCCATTATTAAAAATGGAACTATCGGAATTCAAGCAGAAACACTAAGAACTGGATTAGGCAATACATTAGTTCTGAATAACACTCAGATTTTAAATATGCAAGGCTGGGGCATTTTTACACGATTCTATCAGATAGAAGGTAATAATGTGATAGTAGCCAATGCAGGAAGTAGCCTTTTGAATTTGACTACTGGTGGCTCTTATCAGTTTAAGAACTCCACTTTTGCCAATTATTGGGGATATGATGTGAGAAAAGACCCATTACTACATATTTCAGACTATTTCATTCTACAAAATGGCAATGAGCAATTGGTTTATACCGGTGATTTAGAGAATGCTTATTTCGGTGATTGTATTTTTTATGGAAGCCTAGAAAATGAAATTCTTCTTGACAAATATCCTGAAAGTACTTCCCTATTCAATTATAACTTCGATTATAGCCTTCTAAAAACACCTAATACCAACGACGAATACTTCACCAATTGTATTTTCAATAAGGATCCCATATTCGTAAACTCAAATGTTAACGATTATCATATTGATTCTCTTTCTCCTGTAAAAGCACTAGGAATACCTATGGGAAACACCATTGATTTAGATGGCATAGAAAGAGGTGAAACACCCGATTTAGGTGCTTATCAGTGGGTACCTGTAGCCGATGAGAAACTTTGGTAATAATATGACTGGAACCTTAGTAAATATAATTGCAATCATTATTGGAAGTAGTATTGGATTACTTATCCACAAAAGCCTTCCAGATAGATTGGTGAAAGTCACTTTCCAGATCATGGGCTTGTTCACCTTGGTTTTAGGAATGAAGATGGCCTTAGAAAGTCAAAATCTCTTGGTCTTGGTTTTTAGCTTAATTCTAGGCGGAATTGCTGGGACAGCATTAAAAATTGATGATTATGTACAAAGCCTTAGTGACAAATTAAGCGCTAAAGTGGGCGGAAAAAACGAGGATTTCTCTAAAGGATTGATCACTTCATTTTTACTCTTCTGTGTTGGCTCCATGACCATTATTGGTGCCTTGGAGGAGGGCATGAACGGAGACCCTCAACTTTTATTGATTAAATCTCTTATGGATGGATTTTCGAGTATAGCACTCACTGTGGCTTTTGGTTTAGGGGTAATGTTTTCTGTGATTCCTCTGCTTATCTTCCAAGGTGGACTCACCTTATTGGCAGCTTGGCTGGGCTCCTTTCTTCCTGAGATCTATATTATAGAAATAAGTGCGGTAGGAGGACTTATTTTACTCGCTCTTGGACTCAATCTTCTTGAAATTACCAAAGTTAAAATCGTAGACTTATTGCCAGCACTCTTATTCGCTCCTCTGATTCTCTGGTTATATGGCTTTATGCCTTCTTTTTAATATAATGATTGAATACTTTATTGTGACAATTGTTGAATATTCGAATTCTCGCATTAAACCCAATAATCAACTACTCTAGATTCTTCTACTACTTCTTTGATATAAGCTAGAACCTCGAGATGCTCGGGATGCACTCTATATTCCTCCAGTCCTGCTTCATCTTTAAAGCTGGAGCTCAAAACTATATCCATTGCTGCTGGACGAGTAGAAAAGTTTAATCCCACTTCCATTTTCTGCAACGCAGGAATGTGATTCTGTAAGTCGTTTAAAAGCGATGCTAGTTTTTCTAATCTTTCCTGTTTTAGTTCAGCATCTACTGCTTTTAATTTCATCATGACTATATGTTGGAGCATGAGATTGTATTTTTAAGATGAGTAAATAATTTTTCTTTTGCGGCTAAATCATCCATATCCAACCATTCAATATCTTCATTTTTGGTGAACCAAGTCATCTGGCGCTTAGCATATCTTCTGCTATTGGTTTTTACTTTATCCACAGCCCACTCGTAGGTCTCCTCTCCATCTAACCATTTAAAAAACTCACGATATCCAACTGTATTCAATGCATTTAAATCTTTCCGAGGATATAATTGTTTGACCTCCTCTAAAAGCCCTTCAGTAATCATTAAATCTACTCTAAGGTTGATTCTATCGTAAAGTTTGGCCCTATCCTGCTTTAAACCAATCCATTTTATATCAAACCCGCGTTTCTTCTTGGTTCCAAGTCTTAACTTAGAATACTTATCTCCAGTAGTTAAACATACTTCTAAAGCTCTTTTTATCCGGTTTGGATTTTGCAAATCTACTTGCTTATAAAACTCAGGATCATATTTTCTAAGCAACATCCTCAATCCTTCAACTCCATCGTTTTGAAAAACCTCCTCTAAATATGTTCTGGTTTCTTCTGATGGATCAGGTAATTCATCTATACCATAAGCCAATGCATTTAAATATAAGCCAGAGCCTCCTACCGCAATTAACACATCTTGCTTCTCAAAAAGCTTGTGGATTTTAGTAAGAGCTTCCATTTCGTATTTATGAACATTATAAGGCTCTGCGATGCTGATATTCTGAATAAAATGATGAGGAGCTCCTGCTAATTCTTCAGAGGAGGGTACGGCTGTACCAATACACATTTCTTTATAAAACTGTCGTGAATCAGCAGAGATGATTTCAGTTGAAAAAAGTTGAGCGAGTTCTATAGCAAAACGAGTTTTACCCACTGCTGTAGGTCCAGCAATAATGAGGAGCTGTTTCTGAGGAGCTTTCATGGTTTATTTCTTCTTTAAGCCTAATTCCTCAGCCTTTTGAATCATAAACTGAAAAGCGGCTTCATATTCATTGGGAATATCACCATCAAGAATAGCCTCTCTAATGGCATTTTTGATAATTCCAACCTCACGGCAAGGTTTTATATCAAAGGTTTCCATAATCAAGTCCCCATCCACCGGAGGCTGCCAGTTTCTCATTTTATCTTTCTCTTCTATCTCTACCAGCTTTTGTCGCACTATCTGAAAATTATTCAAATATCTCTTTACTTTCTCATGATTCTTTGAAGTAATATCAGCCTCACAAAGTGTCATTAAATCATCAATATCATCACCAGCATCAAATAAAAGGCGTCGTACAGCAGAATCTGTCACAATTTCTTGAGATAAAACTATAGGTCGTAAATGAAGTCGCACCAATTTCTGAACATACTTCATCTTTTCATTCAATGGTAATTTAAGCTGTGCAAAGATTTTCGGAACCATTTTAGCGCCCAGAAATTCATGCCCATGGAAAGTCCAACCATTTCCTTTCTCAAATCTTTTTGTGGCGGGTTTGGCTATATCATGCAATACAGCAGCCCAGCGCAACCACAAATCATTGGTATTGGGAACGATATTATCTAAGACTTGTAATGTGTGATAGAAGTTATCTTTATGACCAACCTTATTCTTGATATCCACACCTTTGAGCAATAACAATTGCGGAAAGATATATTTCAACAAGCCACTCTTATCTAATAGTTTAAAACCAACGGAAGGTTTATCAGCCATAATGATTTTATTCATCTCATCCATCACCCTTTCTTTAGATACAATCTTTATTCTTTCCGCATTTCGAATAATAGAATTAAAAGATTCCTCTTCTATTCTAAATCCCAATTGGGTAGCAAATCTAATGGCTCGCATCATTCTTAAAGGATCATCAGAATAGGTTACATCTGGTTCGAGAGGCGTTCTTAGGATTTTATTCTCTAAATCGGAGATTCCATTAAAAGGATCTACCAATTCACCATAATTTTCTTCACTTAAGCGAAAAGCCATGGCATTTATAGTAAAGTCTCTACGGTTCTGATCATCAATAAGTGTACCGTCTTCCACGATGGGTTTTCGGCTATCCCTTCGATAACTCTCTCGTCGAGCTCCCACAAACTCCACCACCAATTTCTTAGAATCGTCTTGGTATTTAAACATGGCGGTTCCAAAGTTTTTAAAGACTTTGACTTTAATGTCCTCCCCTATTTCTTTAGCTGTGGCTTCTGCCAGTTCTATTCCGCTTCCGATTACGGTAATATCTACATCTTCTGAAGGTCGACCTAAATAAAGATCGCGGACAAATCCTCCAATTACGAAGGCTTCTACATTTAACTGAGAAGCCGATTTTGCAATGGTTTTAAAGATGCTATGTTCGAGTTGTTGATGAACCACTTGATATCTGTATTAATATAATTTGCAAAAGTAAGAAACATTGGGGATTGATTTCGTATAGATTCTATAATAGAATCCTAATTATTGAGGAGTTTCCTTTACTCCATCCTCCTCATTTTTCACGGCATTCAATTCCGCTTTATTCTTTTCTTCTTCTTGCTTTTTTCTTTCTCTTCGCTTCTGATTTTGAAACAGCTCTTCTAAATTATTAAATTCTTTGCGATAGAATATACCAACTCCCTGAGTATAAGGCGAAGTATTATCCAATAAGTCAACAGTGTTGGTTCTGTTAAAAGCTTTCAGTCTAAGTCTACCGTCTTTAGTGATTTTTACCTCCACATTGATATCTCCCACTATACTGGAAGTATTTGCTGTATTGGGATTATCCTGCACATTCTGATAGCCAAAATTCCCATCTATAGTTACGCGTTCATCAAATAACTGCGTACTTAATGCAACTTCTACTTCTTCATTGGTCAAATCCCCTCCAGGCCGATAATTAATACCAATGTCCACATCTTTACTAATTTGCGACAACCAGTTACTTACCTGATTAGCAACAATTTGCAAGGATGTCCCACCTACAGTATTGGCTAAATCACTATTCCCAGTTCCAGTTGTAAAACTAAAAGTATTGAGTACTAAAAGCGACAGCATCTGCTGTGACATTTCAGAAGGATTCGTTGTGTCAATCTTAGTAAAAACATATTGTTTTACTTCCTCAGTAGAATTCGGAAGGTCGAACCTAAATTTCACATTTGGATTCATAATAGGACCAGTAAGCCCAATCATACAATCCACAGGAACTCTATTTCTATAGGAGGAATCTTGATCTAAGCCCAAACTATTTAGGCTAGTTTTTACCGTATATTTTGCGGTCATCCCCAAGGTACCATTATATGGGTCACCAGTCCAGCTAATGGTTCCTCCTTCATTGAGTACAAATCTACGATTCAACAAGTTTCGAATTTTAAAGAAGAATACCCCATTCGACACTCTATAATCACCTGACATTCTAAAATTTCCAGTTCTAGAAAGGTTCATGTTTAAATCGCCAGAACCTTGAGCCTGTATGAGGCCCAACTGTGAAGGAAGTGAAATATTCACATTAGCCTCCGGAGTAATAGATAAATCCATATTCAAAGAAAATGATGACAACTTTGGCTTAAATTGTTTTGCATTTTGGGCCTCTGTGGTATCTTTACTATTTTTGAAAACAATAAAGCTATTATCAGAAACGCCAAGAGATGTATTTATAGGAATACTGATATTGGTTCCGTTTTTTGAGGTAGCATCTATATCTAAAAATACATTGTCGAATGGTCCACTTATGGCAATTTCACCATCCACTATAGCTTTTCCATAAAACAACTCATTCATTCCTTTTGAAGTGTTTAATGCCACAAAATTGATAGGCTTCACTTTTAAATTAACTCCAAAATTACGAAGCCGTTCATGACTTAGTCCGCCTTGTAATACTGCCTTATTACCCACCGTATCAAATAAAACCACTTCGTTAAAGCCTAGCATTTCATTGTCCAAATTCAAAGTTCCGGATAATGAGTACAAAGTATTTAGGTATTTGATTCTAAATTGAGTACGTGCTAAATCTAAACGTCCAGATAAGTTTGGTTTTAAAAAATTTCCTTTCAACCTAATTTCACCAGTAGCTCTTCCTTCCAAATCAGATACAAATTCTTTTAAAAAAGGATTTAGAAAATTAATGCTAAGGTTATGAACAGACACATCCATATCTATCTGATTATCTATCTCTTCTGGATAATAGAAACCTTCTAGATAAAGAGGCTTAAAACTTCCTTTGCTACCTTGCTTTTCCAAGTTGATATTTAAAAACACAGATCGATCTGTATTCCACGTAGATTTGATTTCAGCATCTCCTAAATGCTCCTCGTTTAAAGTAAAGTCGACTAATTTCAAGTTGGCTAAGAAATTGATATTATTATAAACATCTATCAATTCGAAGCTTCCCGTTAAAAAGCCTTTAAATGCGAGTCCTGCTTGAGCGGTGAGAATATTAAGAGTAGAAATATTAAAGTTCTTAAATTGCATTAAAAAGCTCTCATCTAGGGTATCAGAGATAGCACCATTTATTAATACGCTTTGGTGGGCAGACCGAAACTCTAAGCTATCGAATACCAAATCATTATCAATCAATGTCAAATGACCATTATTGGTGGTACTCCAAACTGAATCATAAATCACCATATCTGCATTTTCTAGAAAAACATCAATTTTATCCGTATTTTTCAAAGCAGCTAAACCATTAATTTTACCCTTATTCAATGCTTCTGTATTTAAATTATACCAATTGATATTAAAAAAGGCACTGTCTTGATTCAGCTTTACGTTTAATAATAATTGATCTAGTCCTAATTTAAGAGTATCTGATTCTGAGGGTTCTTTTAAAACCAATTCATTTACATAAGCCATGGCAAAGACATTTTCGGTATCTGAATAAAGGTTAAATGTTGGGCTTACAAAACGAATATCATTTACTTTTAACTCACTAGAAGAGGTTTGAATATTAATAATTTGATTTTCGGAGGAGAAAGAACCTTTTAAATTAATACTATCTTTAATATATAATTGTGGAACAAATAAATCCGTTAATACCTGAGTATTAGAAACAGTGAAATCAAAATCAAAATCTTCTTTTATCAACTCATCAAACTCCTCTTCAACTATCTCGAAATCTGACATATAATTTCTTGTAAACTTCTCAAAGGCTTGAGGAAACCTAGCTAAATTATATACCCCATATAAACCTCCATTCAAGAAATCAGAGCTCACTTTAATAGATTTAGCCTCCTCTAAATCTTCATCTATTTTAGAGATTACATAAAGACTATCCATAGAATAATTCTCACCTAGATAATAAAAATCAGTTGAATCAATATTTATATTCCCAAGGAAGGAATCTATTTCATTACCAGTAAAACTCATATGTATATTAGTCGATAAACTGGCAGACGTATCTATCGAGATTAAACCCAGCTGAGCTAGTTTTACATGTCTGAGTTGGGCATCAAAATCAAAAACAGGATGAAGAGAATCGAAATTTATCAAACCTCTAAAATCTGTCTTTATTAATTCATCAGTAATATGGAAAGCACCTTCAAACTGATTTTCCTTTACAAATGCATCAATAAAAATAGTCTGTAATTCATTACCTCGAAAGCTCAAACTATCTACTCTACCAGTAACATTTGACTCAACAGTAGCTAAGTTTAAGCCTTTTCCTCGAAGTTTAAAATCAAAATTGATCTTACCAAAATCGGATTCTAATTCAATAAACTGACCTAATTGGAAATTTCGTGCAGAAAAATCACCTTTATAATAAACGATTTTTTCTTCTGTATTATTTGTAAACTGAAGGTCTGTAGCCAAAAACCCCATGCCTGAATACAAGTCTATTTTGGATACAAAATCGTTATAAAAACCTGTAAAACGACCTTTTATTCTAATATCACCTAACTTTTCAATTTCTTGAGGAATACTACTTAACTTCTCGCCATTTGGCAAGTTGAAACTTTGAAGGTCTTTTAAATCTGTCGATAAATCTTGAATCTTTAGTTTAATAAATGTCTCATAAATATTTGGTAGGCCTGTCATTTGGAGGTTGCCCTTAAATGAAGTGGAAGTTCCAAAAGACAGCTTCAGATTCTCTCCTTTCATATTCCGTATTGGTCCTTTCACGCGCCCCTGCAGACGAAATAGGTTGTTCATCCCACGAGTTTCTGGAGCAAAATATGCAATATCCAACATGTTGATTTGTGAAGGATGAACATTGGCCTCTATAACTACCCCATTGATAAAATCTAGATAAGCTATCCAGCTTGGATAAATAAATTTTAAATCAAGATGCGCATTAGAACGCGGCGTCAGTAGATGAGCATCTTCTATGATGAGATGGGTAGAGCTTACAGTAGCTTGGCCATCCAAGTTAGTGAGCACAACGCCACTTCTATCCTTTGCACTCAAGTGCAAAACATGCCCTATTATACTATCATCAACGATATGGATATCTTCAATTTCTATATTGATTTGAGATATATCGAGGTGCTGATAATCCATATAAGGTAATGTTTTTATAGTATCCTCCTCAACTCTATACACAAAACGAGAATTTTCTATTCTAATATGGTCTAAACCAATTTGAATGGGATTTCGTGCAATTGTGTCTGCTATTTCAATTTTCGAAATCGAATCCTTATCATCTACTTCACTTTGAAAGAGCCTATTAATATTTAATCCATCGTCTTCTTTATATTGAACGAGGTTAACAAATGCGCTATCAATAAAAATATCGTTGATTGGAATTTCTGATAAAAAAGGTCGGAAAATATTATAGTCAAAATAAATCTGCTTGGCAGTAATCATAGGATTGCTTTGATGATCATTAATATAAACATCATTCAAACGTACTTTAAAGAAGGAAGTAATATGTACTTTATCAATCCACACCGAAACACCAAGCTTCTCACTTAAAAAAGAGGAACCTGCATTGGCAATAAAAGATTGCACTCTAGTATTCTGTAGTACAGCCAATAACAGCCCCATACTAAGAATAAATATTAGGATAATCCTAAGTAGTACATATATAATTCTCTTAACCAATGAAAGAATGTATTAATTTTGCCAAAATTTTATAACATGAGTACATACATTTTAGGTATTGAGTCATCTTGTGATGACACATCCGCGAGCGTCATCAAAGACGATGTGATATTGTCCAATATCATTGCCAATCAAGAAGTTCATCACAAATATGGTGGTGTAGTTCCAGAATTAGCTTCACGTTCGCATCAGCAAAATATCATACCTGTGATAGATCATGCACTTAAGGAAGCAAATATAAATAAAAATCAGCTCAGTGCTATCGCTTTTACAAGAGGTCCAGGCCTTTTGGGGAGTTTACTAGTTGGAACCTCTTTTGCCAAGTCTTTTGCCCTTGGATTAGACATCCCATTGATTGAAGTTGACCACTTACAAGCACATATTTTAGCTCATTTTGCTCAAAAACCAGAACTAAGAATTGATGTTCCAGAATTCCCTTTCCTATGTTTAACAGTATCTGGAGGACATACTCAAATAGTTAGAGTGGATGATTATTTCAAAATGACTATTTTAGGACAAACCATTGATGATGCAGCAGGAGAAGCATTTGACAAAACGGCTAAAATTATGAGCTTAGGATATCCTGGAGGACCAGTTATAGATAAATTAGCAAAAATTGGGGATTCAAAAAAGTTTTCTTTTCCTTTTCCACGAATTCCTGAACTAAATTATAGCTTTAGTGGTCTTAAAACTTCAGTTTTATATTTCTTAAGGGATGAATTAAAAAAAGATGATGACTTTATAGAGAAAAACAAAGCTGATATTGCCGCTAGTGTTCAATATAGCATCATTGAGATATTAATGAAAAAACTGGTATTGGCATCAAAGCAAACAGGGATTAAACAGATTGCAGTTGCTGGTGGCGTTAGTGCAAATAGTGGTTTGAGAGCTGCCATTAAAAATGGTGAAGAAAAGTTTGGATGGAAAACATTTATTCCAGCATTTGAATTTACTACTGATAATGCAGCAATGATAGCCATTTCTGGATTATTCAAATTTCAACAAGGAAAATTTACTGATCAGAAGGCAACTCCATATGCTAGATCCAATTTTTAAAGCATAAATCGTTTGCAAAGAATGCTCGAATTGTAATAGACTTTGATAGCGTCAACATCCCACACTCTAACAGAATTACTAAAACCCAAAACAGATGAAGATTTTAATGGTATGCTTAGGAAATATCTGCCGTTCCCCAATGGCAGAAGGTATTATGCGAGATAAGATTAGTGAGTATGATATTGAAGCTCAGGTAGACAGCTGTGGAACGGCAAACTACCATGTTGGCGAATCTCCCGACCATCGTGCTCAAAAAACCTTAAAACAACATCAAAGCGATATTTCTATGCTTCGTGGGCGACAGTTTCAGGTGAACGATTTTGACAAATTCGACCTGATCTTCACTATGGATGAAAGCAATTATACAAATATCAAAGCTTTGGCCAGAAATGAGCAAGACGAAGAGAAAGTGGAAATGATTATGAACATGGCTTATCCTAATGAAAATATTCCAGTTCCGGATCCCTATTATGGAGGTATTAATGGTTTTGAAGAAGTTTACCAGATGTTGACTTTGGCTTGTGATCAAATTGCAATAGGTATTAAAAATTAAAGGTGTGAAATATCACACCTTTAAACACAAACCATAATTAACCAAAAAATATTAATATAAATTAATGCTCAAATATACATTCAAATCCTATATGAGTCAAGGAAAAACATTAAATTTTCTTAATAAATATTTACAAAACTTATAAAATACTAGTGTTTAATAGGTCTACATAAGTATTATTTTTTATCACCCTCTATTTTTGTAATTATTTTAGCCCTAAGTACTTATAAAATATTTTCCTATCTCCATAAAGCTTTAGAAATAATTTAGCTTTGTGATTAGACTTTCGTAATTTTTTTTGAATAAACCAGGAGTTTAGGAAATCTCTGATATAGAAAAAGGCGCAAATGAACCTATTTGCGCCTCAATACAAACCATATTTAACCAAAAAATTTAATATGCAGCAAAATTAGGAAATATGAGCATACAAAAAAACCCTTTTTCCATTTTTTCAACAAAATAGAATCAGTCTAATAAAAATATTTTGCAACCAATTGATATTATAACATTTACAATATTTGCAAACGTTTGTTTTTTTTATTTCTTAAAAATGAAATCCAACCATAATCACATACCTAAATCCTACTCCTGGAGCATCGAAACGCCCACCCTTATTTATAGCATCAATATCTACAAATGTTTTCATCCAGGGATACTTTTCCTTAATCCGCTCCTTTATATAATCATAAGCTTCCGATTCCTCATCAATCTCTATTTCCCCAGAAACCTTTACCATTCCATAATAATAGGTAAAACTAGGTCCTATTAATATCATATCGAGTGTTAACCTTTCCCAAAAAACAAATTGATAACCCAATTCAAAACCCAAACTAGTCATTGAAAAAGCAGCATCTATGTCAAAATCGTTTTTAATGACATCAGAATTACCAAAATGCACATTATTCCCAAAAGCATAGCGATAGTAGGTCATATACGGGCCAATATATACTCCATCAGGGGCTTGCCTAGCATTTCTTTTCGATAAATAAAATCGATAATCTAAAGAGGTAGTAAAGCCCAAGCGATTGCCTTTACCAGTGGTAATAACATCATTTGATTTATCAGAAAGAAACTGTGGAAATAGCAAAAGTCCCAAATTAACCGACATACTTTGGTTTGGAGTTATCAACCGCTCATAGCCCAAAGTCAGGTTATTGGTATTAATAATTAATGGTGTTAAATTTAACCTAATGGTATTCTTTTTTTGTTTGTAGGTACTTGAATCAGATGTAGCTTGACCATATGATAAGTTAACCAACAACAATACTAATAATAACAGACTTATTTTTTTCATGATGTGAATTTAGTAATTTTTAGGGTTAAAAAAAACCATTTGTAATACAATAACAGATTACAAATGGTTTTTTTAAGATTTAGTGGTATCTTAAGATTCTCGTAAAATTTCTCCTACGTCAGACATCATTTTCTTAGAAAGGTTTTCCGCCATATTAGTAGAATTGCTTTCTGAATATATTCTAATGATTGGCTCTGTATTCGATTTCCGTAAATGAACCCAACCATCTTCAAAATCGATTTTAACACCGTCTATGGTTGAAACCTCTTCTCTCTCATATTTCTTGGCAATCTTAGCTAAAATATCGTCCACATCCATTTCTGGCTCTAGGTTGATTCTATTTTTTGAGATAAAATAATCAGGATAAGAAGAGCGAATCATACTCACTTTTTCTTTCTTCTCAGCCATTAGACTTAAGAATAGTGCAATTCCAACTAAAGAATCGCGCCCATAATGCAGTTCTGGGAAAATAATTCCGCCATTACCTTCTCCTCCAATGATAGCATTTGTAGCTTTCATCATCTCAACCACATTTACTTCTCCTACAGCAGAAGCTTTATATTCTACACCATGCTTCTTCGAAATATCTCGCAAGGCTCGTGTACTGCTTAAATTGGAAACCGTATTTCCTTTTTTCTTAGATAATATGTAGTCAGCGACAGCTACTAATGTATACTCCTCCCCAAACATTCCACCATCTTCGCTAATAATAGCTAAACGATCCACATCTGGATCCACAACAAATCCAACATCAGCTTTTCTCTTTACTACTTCATCTGAGATTGCAGTTAAGTTTTCTGGTAATGGTTCAGGATTATGCGGGAAAATGCCATTAGGCTCATCGAACATTGGGATGATGTTTTCCACTCCTAGAGCAGTTAATAAGGGAGGTATAGAAATTCCACCAGTAGAATTCACCGCATCAAAAGCCACTGTGAAATTTGCTTTTTTAATGGCATCCACATTCACTAAATCTAGCTCTAAAATCTTTTGAATATGCTTATCAATCTGTGTATCGTCAGTAGATATGGAACCAATATCATCTATGCCTTTGTATTCAACATGACCATCCTCAATGGAATCTAACAGCTCTTTTCCTTCTGCAGCTGAAATAAACTCTCCTTTAGCATTGAGTAGTTTTAATGCATTCCACTGCTTAGGATTATGACTTGCTGTGAGGATAATACCACCTTGAGCTTGCAATTCAATAACAGCCATCTCTACTGTTGGAGTAGTACTCAATCCGAGGCTAATGACCTCCACTCCCATCGCTACAAGCGTATTATTGACCAATGCTTCTACCATTTCGCCACTTAATCGGGCATCTCGTCCAACTAATATTTTTATTTTTTCTTTTCCTGAAGATTTATATATGAACTGAGCATAGGCTGAAGAGAAGGCTACGATATCAGCTGGAGTAAGGCTTTCACCTTGTTTTCCACCAATTGTTCCGCGAAAACCAGATATAGATTTTATTAATGTCATAAGGAGTATTTTGATGTTTGGCGTTAATTTTCGACAAAAATAGAACATTTCCATTTTAGTAGCACCAATTTTCATAATTTTGCGGCCAATAATTTTATTTATGAGCGAAGAATTTGATCAGTTTTCAAGTGAGGACCTACAAAATATGGAAGAGAGATTTTTTCAGATGAAAGAGTCTAAAGGTACTATATACTTTGATGTAGATGAATATGAGGCCCTTATTGATTTATTTTTTGAAAAAGATGATACTGAAAATATAGAAATTGTATTAAACCATGCCTTGGAGCAACATCCTGGCAATTATGACTTTCTATTGAAGAAAGCTCAATTATTTGCCATGTATGGACAGGATGAACAAGGCCTACAGATATTAGATGACCTAAAAGGTTTTGCCGCCGATGCTGATTATTTTATGATTAGAGGTACTTTATTATCTAATCTACAGAAATATAGAGAAGCTATTGAAGAGTACACTAAAGCCCTCAATAGTGGTCAGGATTTGGAAGAAATATATGCTAATATTGCTTTTGAATATGAAAATTTAGAGCAATATGACAAAGCCATAGAGTATTTAACCAAGGTGGTGACCATTAATCCAGAAAACGAAGCAGGATTAAATGAAATAGGAATTTGTTTTGAAATGAGTAACCAGTCTGAGAAATCAGTAGATTATTTCAATAATTTCTTGGATAAACACCCCTACTCTCGTTCGGCATGGTTTAATTTGGCTATTGCATTTAATAGCCTTGGAAAAAATGAAAGAGCTATTGATGCCTACGAGTTTTCATTGGCCATTGACGAAAATCAGCCCAGCGCCTTTTTCAATATTGCCAATATTTATGCCGGACTTGAAAACCACCCGAAAGCTATTGATTATTATCGACGAACCCTATCCAAAGAATCCCCCGATGCCATTACCTATTATTACATGGGCGAATCTTACGAGAAAATGGATAGGTTTGATGATGCCTTAGAAGCCTATTCTAATTCACATCATATCAATACCGGATTTCATGAAGCCTTATTGGGAATGACCAGATGCTACTATAGTATTGGTGATGAAGAGGAGGCCTTCAAGCAATTAGACCTTGCCATAGAAATGGACGAGCCTTTTCCTCTATTTTGGAGCATTAGAAGTTTGAAGCTGGACGAGTTGGGTTTCTTTAAATTGGCTCATACGGCACTCTCCAGACTTGTACGTCAATATCCTGATGAGATAATATATAGTCTGAGTATGGCTGTGCTTTATAATAACCACGACCTGGAGCAATCTATTAGAATCCTCGATGATATTATTAGTGAGCAAACTGATTCTGATAAGCAGGCCTTGGCTCTCTTTCTTAAAAGTCTATATTTATTAAAACTTGGTCAGAAAGAAGAGGGCGTAAAATGTTTTAAGAAAGCTATTGCATTAAATAAAGAAGAGTTTAGCAATCCTTTAATTCAAAGCGAATTAAACAATAACCAACATGACATTTTAGTGGATTTAATCAAAAAACACGATTTATAATCTTCTATAAAAGCATTATACCATCAAATGATTTTTTTGTATCTTTATTAGAAATTACATTATATGAAAGAGTTTATCAGTCTGTTTTTTAAAGGAATGGCAATGGGAGCTGCCAATGTAATCCCTGGAGTTTCGGGAGGAACCATCGCATTAATCACAGGAATATTTGAGCGATTAATCAATGCTATTAAATCCTTTAACCTGAATGCCATAAAGTTATTGTTTTCAGGAAAGATAAAAGCCTTTATCGAACATACTGACCTTTACTTTTTAATTGCTCTTTTCTCGGGTGTGGCCGCATCAATTATATCTGTAGCTAGGCTTTTCGCTTTTCTATTCGAGAATTACCCCGTTTATATTTGGTCTTTCTTTTTTGGATTAATTATTGCCTCGGTTATTTTTGTGGGCAAGACTGTGGAAAAATGGAAAATCAGTGTAATTATCTCTTTCATCATTGGAGCTATTGCTGCCATGAGTATTACCCTCCTCACTCCTGCTTCAGAAAATGATGGCTTTATATATTTGATGCTTTGTGGTGTGGTGGCTGTTTGTAGTATGATACTTCCCGGATTATCTGGCTCTTTCGTTCTGATACTAATGGGTAATTATCAACTGGTGATGATTGATGCCATCAACGATATGAGACTCGATATTTTATTACCAGTGGTATTAGGTGCTATGGGTGGTTTATTGGGATTCTCCTATATCCTTTCTTGGGTTTTTAAGAAGTTTCGCGACCAAACCATCAGTACCTTAACTGGATTTATTTTAGGTTCTTTAGGTATCATTTGGCCTTGGAAAGAAGAAATCATCAAAAACTTCAGTGGCAAAGAAAAAGTGGTGGGTTACGATTATCACCTTCCAGCTTTGAATATGGAATTTTTCGTAGCATTAGGGCTGATAATAGCTGGTTTTGTAGTGATTTGGTTGATGGAAGTTCAGGCTTCTAAGAGTGGAAAGAGTGAGTAGAAGTATTTCTTATCAAGATGTATTTCAATACCGTCTGCCCTGATTTTTTATTCGAGAATCCACACTATCCCAAAATGCTTGGGATAAAAACAACTTAACCTTAAGATTTAGCCGTTTTTATTATCAATAGTATTTGTCAATTCCACCAAATCCTTTAATTAGCTTATTCTCTTTTGTCTTTTCAATGAAGTTATTCAATCGTTTATCAAATTCATCAGGCCTTTTCTGACACTGTCAATTTATGCAATTCTGATTCGCTTATATGGTTCTGAAAGAATCTGATAATTCTTCCAAACCATCTTATCTACTTTTAACTTTTTTATGATGTCTTCCGGAAATACGAATTCCTGTTGAATTATTTCTAAAACCTTATTCCTAACGGAGTCGTGAATCAAATGGTTTTCAAAAAGCCATTTTAAACGTTCAACATTTGGTTGTGAGAAAGACGAATACTTTCGTCTTTTACAAAATCTTTGAATAGTAGTCTCATCATTTAGTGATTTAACCGTGCTGTCAATCCATCCAAAGCAAAGCACTTCTTCAACCGCATCATTATACAAAATTCGTATCTTGCCTGTCTTCTTTAATGGATATTCCAACCAAATATCATCTTCGACCTCAAAATTTGTTTTGAGCCAATTTCTCCATTCTTTTCTGTCAATAAAGTATTTTGTTGATATATCGTTCATTTATTTAATTGCTGCCAAGGGCTGTTTTCATCTAAAAACCAACGAAAATCCGAAATTCTGACCAAATATAAGGCCTTTTATTTTGTCATTCATTAATTCTCTTTCGTATCTAGCTTATCCAAAACACGACGCGTACCAAAACCTACTACTATGCATTTTTTTTATTTTGTCATAGCATACACTTGACATGGTTTTCCTGTCGAAGTATTTTTAATATCGATCTTAATTTTGATCTTGGTTATTAATTCTGCAATAGACTGGTTCATAAAAATATTTTCAACAACAAAGCAGCCATTAGCCTCACATTTCTTATCGAATTTTATATGCTCATTGCCATGATTTCCAATGCCACAAGCATCTATTAAAATAAATCTTGGCTTTAAAGACAAAATAAAATCAAGAACCTTTTCTGATAGAAAGGTATTTACTTCACCGTATTCTTTTGTGCCATATCCAAATTTATTCAAGACATTTGTATAGAGAATAAAAGCTTTACCTTCCATATCCATTTTTTCCAATTCATTTATTTCAGGCATATGCTTAAAACACTTAATTAATTCCACTTCTAATTCATATACAGATTCACTGGGTGAGGCTGTATAACAATCAATATGTGTACCAATATGTCCTAAAGCATTTACAGAATCCGATTGTGTTTTCGCCCATAAATATGACGGATGCTCACTAGATAGTTCTAAACTTAATTTATGTATCAATACTTTTTCTTTTTAATTGCCCACAAAATTCAAATTCTTTTTGCGGGCGTATTAATATATCCAGTTGGCATTAGCGGAGTAAAATCTTCTTCAGCTGTACAAAATACCAACCATTATTACAATTCATTATTCCCTAGTTTTATTCTTTCAAAATGAATTAAACAAAAACAAAAATGCATGGAGAACACAGTATTATGATGCCTTACTGCTTTTTCTTCTGTCGAAACAACCACTCTATCATTAAAGGATCGCTATAAGCCGCAATCCATGAGAAATGCCCTACTTCAGGATAATAAGTAAGTCCGGGATGCGCACCAACATCTATCAAGGCCTGCAGCATATCCACAGAATACTGAGGATCAACCGAAGTATCCTCAGCTCCATGAAAAATCCAGATTGGAATATCTTTAATTAGAGGAGCGGTGGTCGGGTCTCCTCCGCCACAAACGGGAACTGCTGCAGCAAATAAATCAGGGTATCGAGCCATGGCATCAAAAGTACCTAAACCTCCCATTGATAATCCTGTAATATAGATGCGTCTTGTGTCTACGGAATAGTCTTTTATAAGTTGTTCGATGAGTTGAACAAGTAATTCCATAGGCTTGGTTGGGATATCTTGCATTTGGATGCTGCCACTTGTTTCATCAAAAAGAAAGTTGGCCCAGCTTTCACCTGAAGGACATTGAGGAGCCACCACAAATGAACTATGCATTTTCATTTGTTCACTAGTGGCAAAATTCTTCACTCCCCATTTTAATTGTGCCTCGTTATCGTTTCCCCGCTCACCAGATCCATGAAGAAAAACCACCAAAGGAAGCTCGCGCATGGTATTATAATCTGGAAATAGAAATCTATAATTCAGTGTATCTTGTCCACTAACAAACTTCTCTAAACTAAAAAGTGAAGGCTGAGCGTAGCCAGTAAAAGAGTTAAATAAAAGAATTTGTGCTACGATAAATACCCATATTATTAAGGAAGACGTTTTCATGCTTTCTGGTTTTGAAAATGTTCAATTTTATTAAAACTCACCTCATGTAAATAGCTTTAATATTAAGCTTTTTTAGTAGTTGTAGTAATTCTTTTCAATTCACTGATAAGGTTTTTTTTAGTTTCTATATCAGAAGAAGAATGCCCTGCATTAGTTATATTCAATTTTGAATTATTTAATTTGGAATGCAATCGAAATGCTTGTGTTGGTGGACAAATAAAATCGTATCGTCCTTGTACTATGGAAGTTTTAATATGGGCAATTTTATCAATATTATCCATGATATAATCTTCAGGAATGAAGCAGTTATTTTTAATATAATAAGCCTCGAGTATGGCCATAGATTTAAATGATAAGGTATTTAAGGAATCCTTAGGATCTGCTATTTTATTGATGGTATAAAAAGACATCTCATAATAAGCCCATTCGTAAGCATATTTATCACTCCTCTCTTTATTGTTCGATAGCATTTGTTCCAAATAGTAATTCACCGGATTTTCTCCTTCGGGTACTAATTTGGCAAACCGGTCCCAAACATCTGGAAAGAATTCCTTTATTCCCCCATTTATATAATGATCCAATGCATATTTATTGGCTAGCCATATTCCTCTCAACACCAAACCCAATACTCGTTCGGGAGAATGGATGGCATAAACCAATGCCAGTGTACTTCCCCAAGAACCACCAAAAACATAGACCTTATCAAAACCCAAATCATCCAGTATTGTATTTATATCTCCAATGAGGTCTTGTGTAGTATTGTTCTCAACGGAGCCAAATGGTTTACTTCTAGACGTTCCTCTCTGATCGAAAAAAATAACATTATACCTTTTTTTATTAAAGAATTTCTTGTCTTTATCTGAAAAACCAGCTCCAGGTCCACCGTGCAAAAAAAGCACAGGAATTCCTTTGGGATTTCCATATAACTCAAAATACAAGGAGTGATTATTAGAAATTTCTAGATAGCCTTGTTTGTATGCTTGATCATTTTTTTGTGTTGTCATAGTTTAAGATTATAATATTTGATTTTATTTGAGTGATTATATCCACCAAAAGTATTATATTTCTTGTAAGAGTCTATTAACTCTTAGTACCAGAAGTATCCACATCATCAATTCAGATACAACATGGAACTTTTGTAAATTTAATAAAATATTTTATGTGATAAAAAGGTAATAAAATACCTTTACGTATTCTCTAATATCAGTACTAATTCATAATCCTATTCTTTATTTGAATTTTATTTATTTTCAGAAACCAGAAAGAAAGTATAACAATCAATCTAATTATAATAAGTCAGACTACAAATCATCTATTAAAAGCTTAGCTGCGGCCACGGTCACAGAAACTTGATAATAAAAGCCTAAGTTTATTCCTGTTTTAATAGAACTGGTAAAATAATCTAAATATAATTCATCATTATTAAAGGGTAAACATAAATATTTGAGCTTGTTTTCGTCTTTTTTTAGTTTTTCACAAATAGTTAGAATAGCTTTTACCTCTTGACTTTTAACATCAACTAGCAACCTATAATCATATTGATATACCTGCTCAAATGTAGTTTTCATGAAAGGTAATAACTCATAACCATCTAAAACCTTATTTTTTTTTACTACTGAATATTCTTCAGTGAGAAAAGCATATTCAGTTTCATTTGTCTTTATTACACTTGATGTAAAACTAAAAACATTTGGTATCTTACTGCGAAGAAGACGGATTGAAGTATTAAAAAGGATACTTGATTTTGAGTATCTTAAATTTTGTACATCTTCAGCAAATTCATTCATAAGTTCCTCATTATTTATTGGCATACATAGGTACTGAACCTTATGTCTTTTATTATCTTTCCCTTTAATTATTATTAAGACTGCTTTTACTTTCTGAGTATTAACTTTTTTAAACAATTGGAATTCGCAAGAGTACTCATCATTATTTGCTATTTTGTTTGGATATATCTTATAACCATCTAACATTCCAAAGTTATTTTCTTCATTATACTTTTTTGTAAGAAACTCATATTCTTCATTTGTTGTTTTAATTGAACTTTCTTTTTTAACACTTTGGGCAAAAGAAATAATAGATATGAGCAATAAAATGATTGTATTTATATTCTTCATTAATGATAATGGCTTATGCTTGTTGGTTTTAAATGTTTGCTAAATTCGAATACAAAAGTGTATTTCAAATTTAACTCTATCCAGCAAAATTAACTATTCAGTTCAGTTACTCAAAATATATACTAATAAATATACATGTTAAATCTTACCAAATAATTCCACTTCATGCTCTCACAAACCAAAAAAATCACTAACTTTAATTGCTTTATTAATATTTAGAATACTAATTTTCAATTATTTCGGTTTTAAATGAAGTACAATTATTGGAAAGATTTTAATGCGAAAAGGACTTATCATCATATTAATCAGTTGGGTTTTCATAAACCAAGCTTCCACACAAGAAATGGCAGGCTTGGTTCATTCTAATCATGCTGGTACCGATGTGCTATTTTATAACCCAGCAGGCATGCATCATCAAAAAGATTGGCTTTCGATACATTTGATTACTGCCGATATTTTTCTTTCCAATGATTATCTATATTTGTCCAAAGAGGAATTCAAATTCTTTGACCTCATTTCCGGCAACTTAGATATACCAATGCATCCCACAGGATATAGTAATGGTGAAAGGCCATTTTACATCTACGATAAAACGGCGAAAACAAGACTCGATTTCGATATTAAAATACAAGGCCCTTCAGCCATGTATGTCAAAAACCAGCATGCCTTTGGTATATTTACAGCGGCTAAAAGCTTTATGCATATCAGAAATATTACTAAAGAACTCGGAAAAACCATTTACTATGGTTTTGGTTACGGGCCTCAACATGATGAAGCTTATAATATTAAGAGTTTTAATACCAGCTATATTGGATATGGAGAAGTTGGTATTAGTTATGCGTATCAACTCAATCAACTTTTATTTAACAATTGGAATTTTGGGATTAGTATAAAAAGATTATTTGGTGTGGGTGGAACCTATTTTCATGCCGCAAGCTCAGAATATAATGTGGTAAATGATACTACTCTCGATATTTATTCTCTAGATGCGAATCTGGGTTTTGCCTTCCCCTCTGATTATGATACGGATGAATTTCCATCAGGGGCTCTAATAAACGGGAAAGGCTGGGCTTTTGATTTAGGTGTAGAATATCAGGCGTTACTAGACAGGCAAGGCAAAACGCAAACGACAAGAACCTGTGGGCAAAGACATTACGATTATAAATACAGAATCGGGGTGAGTTTAATGGATATTGGATATATTAGTTTTAAAAATAATGCCCAGCTTCACGAATATGCAAATACAGACTATACCTGGGAAAACATAGATACTTCCAAATACGAAAATTGGAATGCATTTATTCAAGACATCAGCTATCGTTTTTATGGAGATCCGAATGCCACCTTAAAAGATACCAAATTTAAAATGTGGCTCCCCTCCTCTTTAAACATCAATGCAGATTATAATTTCGAAAATGGAATATATGCCAATGCTAGCTTTGTATATAATTTTCCTTTTAATGGTAATTATATGCGAAAACCAACCATAATTTCATTGACTCCGCGCTATGAGAAGCCTAATATAGAAGTAAGCTTACCCCTAAGTCTTTATCAATGGAAATATCCGAGAGTTGGCTTGGCAGTTCGCTTGTACTATTTCACCATTGGTAGTGATTATTTCACCTCCTTAATGGGTTGGCACGATTTCAATGGAATGGATTTATACTTTTCTATTAAAGTAAACATAGGCAAAGGAAGCTGCGAGAAAAGAAATAAAATTAATCCTTGTGGTGACGCATTTAATAAGTTCCCTTGGTCGAAATAAAATTATTGAGAGCTCTGAATTTGAAACTTAAGGGTTATTTTTTATTGTGTCTTTGAAATGGAATAAGTCAACAGTGAACAACTAAAAGTTAATAGTTGTAGAACTATTAGCTACTAGTTATTAACTTCAGACTGTAAACTAAAATTCCCTACTTTTATAAACTAAATAATCTATCATGAAAAAATTCATATCAATACTCATTATTTTGGCTTTTTGTTTTCAAGTAAATGCTCAAGAAACCAAATCAAAAAAAGAAATTAGAGCTGAGAAAAAAGCTCAAGAAAAAGCTGAACAAGATGAACATAGGTTGGTTCAGGAACAATGGGTTCTGGATACAACTTTTGTATTGGAAGCTCAAAGAGTAACAAATAAGATTGGGGAGGTTTTTCAATTAAACTCCACTATCAATTTTGTATATGTGAATAATGGGAAAGCTACTATCCAATTAGGTTTTGATCAGTTAGTGGGTTGGAATGGTGTAGGTGGTATGACCATAAGTGGAAGAATCACTAAATATGAAATAGAGGATGAAAAGAAAAACAAACCCATCTTCATCAGAATGAGCATACAAGGCTCCACAGGAATGCAAGACCTCACCATTTGGATCAGCAGCAATGGAAACGGAGAAGCCACCATAGTAGATATGAGAGGGAATAGAATTCAATTCTCTGGTGATATTGTTTCTGTAGATAAAACTCGCACTTTTAAAGGCATGGAACTTTACTAAATGAATCGTTAACAGTGAGAGCTAGCAGCAAATAATTGTTGCAAATAAGTGATAGGTTTATATAAACTATTATCTATTAATGAATAACTATCATTTTCGTTATCCTTACCTAAATAAAATTTTAATTTTAACAATATCCTTCCAAATATTTATATAATTTCGCAGCCATGTTGACGGTTCTCTCCAAAGATTTCTGAGGAGGGTGAAAAGGGAATCCTGTTTAATTCAGGAGCTGTTCCCGCAGCTGTAAGTCTATAACATTTGAGACTCTTAATGCCATTGTATCTTTTATAGATATGAGAAGGCCACTCAAAATAAAGACAAGCCAGAAGACCTGCCCAAAACACGAATTTCAAAGCTTTCGGGATAAAAGCTGTAGATCGATGGACCTTCCATTTTTCTTCAATCGTTCCTGTGAGTTTTGAGGAATAAATTTTATTTATCCTTAAAACAATTTAAAATGAAAAAAAATTACTTTTTGGCTCTATTATTACAAGCATTTGTAATATTAGGAATAGGGCAATCTGTCAACCAAATCGTGGTGGGCAATGGCGGAATTTATAATAATGACGCCGACCATGTGATGGTCACTGGTATAAACCCAGAAACCTATACCTCCACCCTTATTGGTGAAGTGGTAAAAGAATCCATGCAAGATTTAATAGTGGTTGGTGATTATGCCTATGTGGCTGCGGAAGACAGCTTGGCAAAGTTTAACCTGATTACCAATACTAAAGAAATAGCTATCTATCATGGTTATTTAAGTAGATTATATTATGCCAATGATATGATTTATGTGAGTTTAAGAAGTGATGCAACAGGTGTTCCTGCTGATGGTAAATATTTAAAAGCCTTCGACATGAATTTGAACCTAGTATATGAAGCTGAAGGAATTAGTACTGATGCTGCAGGAATGCTGATGTATGAAGATTCCTTATACGTTGCAGTTTCTGGTGACTGGGCAGCTACTGAAGGGAAATTGGCAGTAACAAATAGTGATTTAAGCTTTGTAAGAGAAATAAACTTAGGTACTGATGCCGTAGGAATTATTGATTTATTTGAAGGAGAAAACGTTATTTATAGCGTTAATAAATCACCTTATGGTGCCACAACAGGTTCTATTTCTACCTATAACATTGCTACAACTACTTGGAACACTCAATCACTTAATCATGTGGTTGGTAAAGGTGTTAGAAAAGTCGGAGACCTCCTCTATTTGGGTTTAGATTATGGTATTGGTTCATATGATTTATCAACATCAACGGTTGTTAATAATCAAATTATTGCAGACCCAGGTTCAGCCAGTTACATCAATATTGCTGCTGCTGTTTTTGATGAAATCAATGAACGTTTTTATGTGACTATTACCGACTATTTTTCCCTAGGTGAGGGAAGGGTTTATGATATTGATGGGACTGTTTTAGGAAACTTTGAAGCCTCTGTTTCAGCTGAAGCAATGGCAATTCATTATGCCAACAACACAGGGCTTTCCACTCTAAAAAACAATAGCTTAAACATTTATCCTAACCCTTGTCAAAACTTCATTCATATCGGAGCATATCAACAATTGAATTGGATAGAGATTTATAACCAAACAGGTCAATTGATCAAAAGAATACATAATCCTCAATCTTCTTTTATTGAAGTTAACGAGCTTAAAGCAGGAATTTATTTTATAAAAACTCAATCACAAAGTGGCATTCATGCAGCTAGGTTTTTGAAAAAATAAGAGAATCGAATAAAAAATCAAGGCTTTATTTAGCATGATTTCATAAGAAAAGAAAATACACGATTAATAGGCTTCCACAATCATTTTGTGGAAGCCTTTTTTTTAAGAATAATTTTACAATTATTGGACATTCTAATTATTTTTCATATATTTACCTAAGAGATTTTATAGAAATTTAGAACTCGAAATGAACAATTATAAGCTAGAATACCAAAAAGATGAGAATAACCAAATGAATCAACTTACCTTTAGTGGTGAGCTATCCTTCGGTCATATTCAATATATTAAAGATGAAACAGACGAATATACCCGTGTAAACAAGCCCCTTCAACTGATCATTAAAGATGTGGAAATGCTTGATTTAAGCTTTATTCAGTTTATTATTGCCTTAAAAAACCATCATCCAGAAAATAAAATCACATTAAATATTAATGATGAAATACTAGATCTCATCAAAGTATCTGGATTTTACGAAATATTAATATCATAAAATAAGAGATGAAGAAGACCATAATAATCGTTGATGATTCAAACAGTATCAGGAATTTAGTGGAGTTTACTCTAAATAACGCTGGATTTCACGTGATTTCTGCTACCAATGGCAAGGAAGCATTAGAACTATTTAATGGACAAACAGTGCACCTTTTACTCACTGACCTTCATATGCCCATCATGAGCGGAATGGAATTAATAGCAGAGGTAAGAAAACTTGAGGAATACAAGTATGTACCCATCCTCTTTTTAACCACTGAAACTCAAGTAAGTATTAAAAAAGAAGCCAAGGATCTTGGAGCAACGGGGTGGATAGTGAAACCATTTAATGGAGACAAATTAATTACTACTATTAGAAAAGTAATCAGATAATTAGAAACCTATGGAAATGGACGAACTCATACAAGGATTTCTAGATGAAGCTAATGAACTCATAGTCAACATTGAGGATTCTCTTTTCAATTTAGAAAAGCAACCTGATGACCAAGAAGCTATAGCCTCTGTTTTTAGGGTCATGCATACCTTAAAAGGTAGTGGTGCTATGTTTGGCTTTTCATCTGTATCTTCTTTTACCCATCATCTAGAAAGTATATATGAGCAAATTCGTTCCCACAAAATCAAGCTTTCTAAAGAAATTCTCAACCTTACCTTCGAATCTATCGATCTTATTAAAAAGCTTTTAGAAACGACTGAAGCACCTACCGCAAGTGTAAAATTAGAATATGACCGACTTATCACTGAATTCGAGATTATTTGTAATAATCATCCTGCTCAAGAAGCGCCAATTAAGGCTTTAGAAAAAATTGAAATCGATCAGACTCCAACATATTATATCTGTTTTGAACCTAACGAAGGTATTATGCAAAACGGAACAAACCCTTTATACCTTATTGATGAACTGATTTCTTTAGGGAACGGAAAGGTATTTACCCACATTGAGAATATTCCCAATTACAGAAATTTATTGGTGAAAAACTGCTATGTAAGTTGGGAAATTATCTTGAATACAAAAGATGAGCTGAGCGATATTTTAGATGTTTTTATTTTTGTTGAGGATGAAAGCAAAATAGAAATACAAAAAATTAGTGATATCAATTTATTAAGACACCTTGAGTTTGTCGAACAACTACCCAAATACATAGGAAGTAGCGAAGGAAGTGCCATATTAGAATTACAAGAATTTGCTTCACAACTAGAAATTTCTCAAGCAAATAACACAGCCTCCAATGCTAAACACATAGCTCCCATTATAGAAGAATCATTAGAATTAAAACTTGAGGAGGACAAAAAAGAAGAAATTACTAACCTAGCCAAAGACATAGACCAAAAAAATGAACAAGTAAAAATAGAGGAGCCTAAAACAGCTGAAACCGTTGTTAATCTAACCACAACCACTGAAACTTCAACAAAAAGCAAAGGTAGTTCTAGTATCCGAGTAAGCAGTGATAAAGTAGAAACATTAATCAATTTGGTGAGTGAAATGGTAACCATTCAAGCACGCTTGAGCCTTTTGTCAAAAGAAGCACAAAATCCAGAGATTATAGAAGTGGCCGAAACCTTAGAGAAACTTACTCGTCAACTTCGTGATAATGCCTTTGAGATCAGCCTAATTCCTATTTCTAGTTTAGTCACCAGATTTCAACGCCTCATTCGTGATTTATCCAAAGAACTAAATAAAGAGATTGAATTTATTGCCGAAGGAACCGATACGGAATTAGACAAAACTATTATCGAGAGCCTAGCGGATCCATTGATGCATATTTTTAGAAATGCAATAGATCATGGCATAGAAAGTACCGAAGACAGGTTGAAATCTGGTAAAACGGCAAAAGGCACCCTCAAATTCAAAGCATATTATTCGGGCACCAGTGTTTATATTGATATTATAGATGATGGGCAAGGAATAAACACCGAGAAAGTAAAAGCTAAGGCTCTATCACAAGGACTAATAAATGAGAAGCAAAACCTCAGCACAAAACAAATTAACGAACTCATTCTTTTACCTGGGTTCTCCACCGCAGACAATGTCACCGATATTTCTGGGCGAGGAGTAGGCATGGATGTGGTGAAGAAAAATATCAATAAAATACAGGGTGAAATTGAAATCAATTCAGTGCTAGGACAAGGAACAACATTTTCATTAAAACTTCCACTCACGCTTTCTATCATCGATGGGCTATTGGTAAGAATAGATAAAATAGAATATATCATTCCAATCTTGGTGATTAAGAAAGTATCACCAATGAGACACCAAAATGTTTCCAGTGCATTTAATAATACCATCATAATTGATGGGGAACAACTACCTTTCTTAAACTTAAGGGAAGAGTTTAATATACAAACCAAAGCACCCGATTTAGTAGAAGTTGTAGTAGTGAACTATGGGAGTAGGCAAGTTGGAATTATCATTGATAGAGTGATACGAGAATCACAAGTGGTGGTAAAATCCATTGGCAAACACTTTAAAGACCAAGAAATAATTTCTGGTGCCAGTATTATGGGTGATGGAAGTGTGGCTTTGGTTTTAGATACAAACAAGATAATAGATAAATACTCAAGATAATTTTATGAAAAAGCTTTCGTCATATCTAACCTTTCAACTGGGAAAAGAGAAGTTTGCTGCAAATATTGCAAATGTACTCCATATACTTGGCGTTCCTCAAATTACTGAACTACCCAATTCCCCTGCTCATATTAAAGGTGCTATCAATTTACGTGGAAAGGTACTTACTGTAATTGATCCTCACATGAAATTTGAAATTGAAAGTCAAGAAATCACCAAAAACTCATGTATTGTAGTCTTAGAAATGGAATATGAATCGGATAGACTGGAGATAGGAGCCTTAGTAGATTCCGTTGACAAAGTGATTGAAATAACTGAAAATGAGTTATTGCCTCCTCCTGATTTAGGAACAAAATTTAAATCAGAATATATTGAAAATGTCATCAATATAAATGATGAATTCATTATGGTACTCAATATAAAAAATGTCTTTACTTCAGAATATTAATATTAAAAAAATAGAAAACTACATCATATGAAAAATCTAAACGTTTCAACCAAGTTGATCATCCTTATCATTACCATGGGAATTATGGGAACATTTGTTGGAATTTTTGGCATTAACAAAATCCAACAAACTAATGTCAAACTCGAACAAACCTATAAAAACGCTTTGATCCCATTTCAGTATCTGAAAAACATTTCAGATGTGTATGCTATTGAAGTACCCAAAACAGTGGATAAAATATATGCTGGCGAACTGAGCTGGTTGTCAGGAAAAGAAAAAATTGAATTAGCCTTAGAAAATGCAAATCTTCAATGGGCAGAATTTAAGAAGCTCCCTAAGCAAGAAAGAGAAAATATGATGGTTTCAGAACTAGAGCTTCAATTTATTAGTGCTCAGGCAAATCTCGAAAACCTCAGACAAGTCTTGATTTCTAGAAATTCTGATGCCCTGAAAAATTACAATACCAGTAGCTTGAATTTGGTCATCACACCTATTAGCAGAAAAATTCAAGAACTCAGTAAGTTTCAAATTGAAAAAGCAGGTGTGATTTACGAGAAGAGTCTCGAGAATTTCAGGACAGCTGTCATTACCTTTATCATTATCCTATCCATAGGTGTGGTAGTAAGTATGCTAATGGCTATCTACATATTAAAAGGAATCAATAATTCTTTAAAAACAGCAAACGATACCATCGATAAATTATCCAAAGGTGATTTAAGTGTGGTCATTGAAGAGCAAGGCGATTATGACTTTGGAAGGTTGATAAATAATCTACGTCATTTATCTGAAAGACTAAAAGATGTTTTGGTCACTGCTCAAACAGCCAGTGCCAATATCGCCATCACAAGTCACGAGATGAGTAGCAACAGTCAACAAGTAAGTCAAGGCGCCACAGAACAAGCCGCATCAGTAGAAGAAATGGCCGCTAGCATGGAAGAAATTTCTAGTAATATTCAACAGAATACTGACAATGCACAAAAAACTCAAAAAATATCATCTAAAGCAGCAGTAGAAATTGAGGAGGGGAGCCAAAATATCAATATCACTGTAGATAGCATGCAAACTATTGCTGAGAAGATCAGCATCATCGGTGAAATTGCCTTCCAAACTAATATTTTAGCATTAAATGCAGCTGTGGAAGCCGCACGGGCAGGTGAACATGGAAAAGGATTTGGAGTAGTTGCTGCCGAAGTGGGTAAACTAGCCGAAAGAAGTAAAATTGCTGCAGCAGAAATAGACGAGCTTAGTAAATCGGGTGTAGATATTGCCTTAAAATCGAAAACCATGCTTTCCAAATTTGTTCCAAGCATTGAGGAAACTTCAAAACTTGTAGAAGAGATTAGTAATGCCAGTGTAGAACAAAATGCAGGTGTGGAACAAATCAATGATGCCATTCAAATGCTAAACCAAGTGACGCAACAAAATGCAGCCTCAAGTGAAGAAATGGCAACTGTTTCAGAACAACTAAGTGCTCAAGCCGAACAACTTAAGAAAACTATTTCTTTCTTTAAATTAGGAGATGCAGTTGATATTCCTTCTGAGCAATATAATCAGCAACGTCCAACCAAATTTATTGAACCCAGTCGTCAAACTTATAGTCCACCAAATAACACCTATAAATCAGAAGGATTTGATCTAGACCTGTCTAAAGGGGATAAAATGGATGATGACTTCGAAACATTTTAAACTGTGAACTACCAAACCAAATCAACGGCATATAAAGCTCAAATGAGCCTGCTTGAGTTCAGGAAAATTAGTGAATTTATCCAAAATAACTTTGGCATCAAACTCCCCGATCAAAAAAGGATCATGGTTCAGGGACGTTTGCATAAACGGCTGGCTACATTAGAAATGACCAGCTTCGGGCAATATGTTCAATATCTATTTTCAGAGGAAGGCATGCGAAAAGAAATCCCTGTAATGGTTGATTTGATCTCTACCAACAAAACCAATTTCTTCAGAGAAGCTGTCCATTTCAATGTACTTACAGATGTGGTATTAGAGGAATTTACCAAATCTAAATCATATAGCACATTTAGAGTATGGAGTGCTGGTTGCAGTAGTGGTGAGGAAGTCTACACTTTAGCCATAGTCATTAATGAGTATTTACAAAATCACAAAGGTTATAATTACCGCCTGTTTGGAACTGATATTAGCCGTAGAATGCTTGAAAAAGGCAACAAAGCCATATACGATACTAGAGATGTGGAAACCATCCCCTTCCATCTGAAAAAAAAGTACTTACTCAAACATAAAAACAAACAGATTCAAAAGATTAGAATAACACCAGAGCTTAGGCATAAAGCGGATTTTGCCTATTTGAATTTCATGGATCAAGAATATAATGTAAATCAGATGTTTGATGTGGTTTTTTGTAGAAATGTTTTGATATATTTCGAGAAAAAAGTACAAGAAGAAGTCATCAGAAAAATACTAAAAAACACAAAACCAGGAGGATACCTCTTCCTTGGACATTCAGAGTCTATTAATGATATGGACCTACCTTTAGAAAAAATATCTCCAACTGTGTTTAAGAAAAAAAAGCAATAATATGGATACAGAACAACATAACGAACAAATATCTAGACTTAAAGAGGAAAATGATTATTTGATGAAACAATTAGAAAAGACCAATGAGAAGCTCAAAGAATCTGATGCTTTCAAAAGTCATTTCATCTCCAATATCACCAATGAAATCATTAATCCATTTGCATCCATATTAGGTATATCAAAAAATATAAGCCTTCTCGACGAAAAAAGATTAAGCCAGATACATAGCATGTCAAACCTTATTTATAATGAAGCTTTTGACCTTGATTTTCAATTGCAAAATATTTTTTCCGCTGCTAAAATAGAATCTGGCGAAATGAATATGGAATTATCCTCAATAAATCCAACGGAGATAGTAGAAGAAATAATAGAATCCTTAAGATTTAAATCGGAAAAGAAAAATCAATACATAGAACTTGAAATCGATAACCATCTAGCATACAACCTAGTCACTGATAAAGACAAATTTCAAATCATAATTAAAAACTTAATTTCCAATGCCATTATATTTGGTTATGAGAAAACCAAAATTAGTGTAACTATGAAACAAGTTGAAGAAAAGTTAATGGTACAAATTTCCAATATAGGCGACCAAATGGATGAAGAGGAATTGAATCTCATTTTCGATAGGTTCACTAAATTAGACAAAACCATCAACAGCATAAATCAAGGGCATGGCTTAGGCCTTAGTGTGACTAAAGCGTATCTTGAATTTTTAGAGGGCGAAATAGAAGTCTATAGCAATGAAACCGAAGGTAATGTGTTTAAAATATTTATCAGTGCTATTGCTAACGACGAAGATACTTTGATTAGAGAGGACGATTTATTTATTGATGATTCAGAACTTTTTTAATGGGAGATCAGTCAAAAATATTCATCTATCCAGGAAAGCTTTTCGCATCGAAAAGCCCCATCCTCCTATCCACTATTTTGGGGTCTTGTGTAGCAGTTTGCTTATACGATGACGTGAAAAAAATAGGTGGAATGAATCATTATATGCTGCCTCTTTGGAATGGAGAAGGCTTAGCATCTCCCAAATATGGGAATGTAGCTATAGAAGCATTAATTACAAAAATGTTATTCTTTGGATGCAAAAAAAGAAATATAAAAGCCAAGGTTTTTGGTGGAGCAAGCGTTATCAAAACCAACCACGATTTATATAATATTGGAGAGAGAAACATACAATTAGCAGAACATATTCTAGAAAAAGAAAATATAAAGATAGTAGCCAAGTCTGTAGGGGGATTTCATGGGCGGAAAATATTAATGAGTACCGATAATTTTCAGGTAAGACAGAAATACATCGAAAAGAAAAACTTTTAAGATGAACTATTCAAAAACCATAAAAGTATTGATAGTAGACGATTCTATAAGCATTAGAAATCTATTGGAATCCTACCTCTCTCATGACCCTAAAATTGAAGTCATTGGCAAAGCAGCAGATCCATATCAAGCTGCAGAAATGATTAAAAAACAAATTCCAGATGTCATTACATTAGATATTGAAATGCCGAGAATGGATGGACTTACTTTTTTAAAAAAAATCATGACTCAACACCCAATTCCCGTTATTATAGTATCCAGCTTAACAAGTAAAGGTGCTAAAGCAACTATTAAGGCTTTAGAATATGGAGCTGTAGAAATTCTTCAGAAACCTATTCAATATGGGAATACCAAAGAGGAAACCATTCATTATTTAACTACTAAAATTAAAGTAGCCCATTTTGCCAGAGTAAAATCTCGTAAATCAAAATCTTACGATGTGCTTCCTAAACTTTCTGCGGATGCCATATTGAAGAAAAAATCCTTCTATATCAACCAATCTACTACTGATAAAGTGGTGGCTATAGGAGCCAGTACAGGAGGAACGGAAGCCATATTAGAAGTTATAAAAACACTAGACACCAATACAACAGGTATTGTTATTGTTCAACATATTCCAGCACATTTTACTAAAGCATTTGCAAACAGACTTAACGAAATTTGTCCTTTATTTGTAAAAGAAGCGGAGAATGGCGATTTTATCAGAAATGGTTTAGTTTTAATTTCTCCAGGCGATAAACACATGGTAGTAGAACACATGGCTGGTAGAAATAAAGTGAGGTTAATGGATGGCCCACCGGTAAATAGGCACAGGCCATCGGTGGATGTATTATTTCGTTCCATGGCTAACAAAATAGGACATAAAGGATTGGGAGTTTTACTAACAGGCATGGGTGATGATGGGGCACAAGGTCTTTTAGAAATGAAAGAATCAGGAGCGCAAACCATTGCACAAGACGAAAAATCATGTGTGGTTTATGGTATGCCACGAGAAGCCGTAAAGCGGAATGCCCAATTATATAGCATGAACCTAGTATCTATAGCAGAATTTATAAAGAAATTCAGATAGTGAACACTAAGAAAAAAATATTAATTATTGAGGATGACCCTAATATCATTGCATTTTACAAAAGTGCATTGAAGGAAAAATACGCCTTGATGATAGCAAAGAATGGGAAAATCGGCCTCACTAAAGCCTGGGCCAATAGCTTCGACTTGATACTCCTCGACATTGAATTGGGAGACATTAGTGGCATCACCATTTGTGGGAAACTAAAAAAGCATCCAAGCACTAACTTAGTGCCTATTATTATTGTTTCTGCCATTGAAAAAGTGGAAAGCACTATTGAGTCATTTAATAGCGGAGCTTCCGATTTCATCAAAAAACCTTTCCATCCAGAAGAACTCATCAAGAGAATCGAAGTCCATTTAAAGATGAACGAGATGAATCTCAGGCTAAGAAACCAAGCAATGGCCACTCGTAAATCAAAAACGGAATTCTCTCAATTTATCTCCTCCTTGGCTCATGAGCTCAGAAGCCCATTGAACTCTATCATAGGTTTTTCAGAAATATTAAAGGACCCCAAATTAAACCAAGAAGACAAAAACAACTTCCTACGTTTCATTAATCAAGGAGGTCAAAACCTTTTAGGCTTACTCAACGATTTAATTGATTACTCTAAAATAGAAGCAGAAAATCTAAGTGTTCATTTTAGTAAGGTAGACCTAAATAAAGAACTGAAGGAAATGACTAATCATTTCATAGATGATATGCACAAGCATGGACACATTGATAAAGAACTAATATTCAATCCAATAAAAACAGAGGGCTCTGTTTTTATTTATACTGACATTGTTCGTTTTCTGCAAATCATTAAAAACTTTATCGAAAATGCCATTAAATATACAGCTGAGGATGGCTGTATAGAAATTGGTTTCAAATTAGAAAAGAATAATGAAATCAAAGTTTTTGTGACAGATGATGGCATAGGCATGAGCTCTGAGGAACTAGAAAGTCTATTTAGCATGGATAGCTATAGTGGAGGACTGATTCAAATTAAAAAGTCTGGAAAAGGTTTGGGAATGGCTGTTTCTTATAAACTTAGTGAACTTATTGGTGGTAGAATTGATGTTCAAAGTACAGAGGGTTTAGGTAGTACTTTTAGTATCATCCTTCCACTCAACTTTATGGATGAGGAAAAAATAAACCAGATACAACAAGTTCAAAGCTATGACTGGAGTAATAAACTCATCTTAATTGCTGAAGATGTTATGGTGAATTATCTGTTTTATGTGGCGCTATTAAAGAAAACCAATGTAAAACTCATTCATGCTAAAAATGGCTTGGAGGTTTTAGATTTATTAGAAGAATATTCTCCTGACCTCATTTTAATGGATATGGTGATGCCTAAAATGGATGGATTGGAAGCTACTTTACAAGTAAGAAAGTATTATCCTATTATTCCAATTATTGCACAGAGTTCCATTGCGAGTAGAGAGGACAAGGAAAACATTTATAAGGCCGGCTGTAATGATATTATTACTAAGCCTATTAAACCACAAATTTTATTGGATAAGATCAATCGGTTTTTTGAATAGAGATTGGTATAAATCAGTTCATTTCGGTTACTTTAATAATTATTCTATTTCTCTAAACGTGCCCTAAGGGGCTTGTAAAGTCTAATTTCAAATGGCCGAAGTTTAGGGAAGCTGACAGTATAATCACAATTTCGCTAAAAAAACATAAATTCTATTTATAATTCTGAAATTGAATTAATTTCGCCTATCAAAACTTTTTTCAATAATGAATATGCGAAAAATCATTATTTTTATTTCTTTCCTAATCATAGGAGCTACTAGCTTTGCCCAGGTGAATACCCAGCGGTTTTTAGCTATGGGGCGAACCGACCTATTCAACGATAATTATTCGGAATCCATAAAAAACTTAACTACGGCTATTAAAGCTGAACCTGACAAGTTTGAGCCCTACTTTTTTAGAGGGTTAGCTAAATATAGCTTGGGTGATTACGAAGGTGCCATTTCTGATTTCACTAAATCTATAGAAATTAATCCCTATTTCAGTTATAATTACCAATACAGAGGAATTTCAAAATCACAGCTCAACAAATTCCATGAAGCTCTAAAAGATTTTGCCCTAGCCATTCACCGTGGACCCAATAACTCCGATGTATTTGTGAATAGAGGAACCACCAAAATCCAGCTCGACATGTACGAGAATTCTCTACATGATTTTGATACCGCTATTATCCTGGATAAGAAAAATGAGTTGGCTTATATCAATAAATCATATGCCTTATATAAACTGGAGCAGCATGATGCAGCTTTAGACCAAATAAATAAAGCCATTCGCCTTAACTATTTAAACAAAACGGCCTACCAAAGACGTGGAATGCTCAAGTTTGAAATGGAGAAATATGAGGACGCCATATTCGATTTAGAACTGGCCATGAAATTAGATGATGAAGACCCCATACTCTATTTCTTTAGAGCCCTAGGTAGATATAACTTAGGTGATACTATAGGAACATATGCTGATTATGAAAAAGTTTTAGAATTGGATCCCAATAATGCCCTAACTTATTATAACCGATCTATTTTAAAAACGGAGCAAAAGGATTATAAAGGAGCTATTAAAGATTTGAATAAGGTGGTGCAGATCAATAAGAGTAATATTTATGGCTGGTATAATCGAGGTGTAGTGAAATACATGTCTGAGAATTACAAAAGTGCCGAACGTGACTTCACTAAAGCCATTGGCTTATTTCCAGACTTTGCTCAAGCTTATTTAAATCGTTCTGCAGCACGTCATGAGATGAATGATGAAAAAGGTGCTTATGCAGATATGGAATCAGCCAAAGAAATAAAAGAGCGTTTTAATAATATGCCTCCTGATAGTATTCCCCTCATGTATAAGGACAGTATAGAATTTACCAAGCTTATTGCTTTTGAGAGTGATTTTAATAATGCAAATGCAGAGGATGGTTATCTACAATTTAAGAATGTATACGTGGAATTGGAATCTAATTTTGTGATTTCTATGTTAGCAAGTGACGAAGATACTTATATCGAAGCCAAAAGAAAACAATATTATATCAAAGAGATCGTGGAGTATAATCAATCGAAACTAGCTGATCACAAATTGGCATTTGGTTTGACTAAAGAAATAAACGAATTAAGTCCAAAAAAATCAGCGGAGATTCTAGCGAGAATGGATTCTACGCTACAAGATAATCCCAATAATCCATTTAACTATCTCTATATAGGAATTCTAAATGAAAGACTTGGGAATTTTGAAGAAGCAGAACGTAGCTATCAATATGCGGTCAAATTGGATCCTACTTTTGGGTTTGCCTATTTAAACTTGGCCAATGTGGTGTATCTCAATATCATGAAAAATCATGAACGAAATATAGAGGCGAAACCCAATATTACTCGACAGGACATAGAAGATATAGAAGAAAAGGAAGAGGTTTATGATATTCCACAGCTAAAAGAAGCCATTAATTATTATAATCAAGCTTTGCAAATCTATCCCAATTTAGGTTTTCTTTATTATAATAGAGGCAACTTACAAAACAAGATGCAAAACTATATGGAAGCCATTGATGATTATAATAATGCCATTAAGCATCAACCTGATATGGCTGAGGCCTATTATAATAAAGGATTAACTTTGCTCCTTCTTAAGGACAATGAAAACGCCTGCCCTAACTTGAGTAAGGCTGGTGAATTGGGAATTAGTTCTTCCTATAATTTAATTAAAAGATATTGCACAAAAAATTAAGATCATGGATAAGTTATTTCAAATTATTAAAGAAAGTAAGAGAGTAAAAACCGTTGTAAGTTTGAATGAGTTAAGCCAACACCGTTGGAGCCCTCGTTCTTTTGATGAAAAAGAAGTAGAGATGGAAAAACTGATGAGTATGATGGAAGCAGGCAGATGGTCGGCTTCAGCATTTAATGAGCAACCTTGGAGATTCATCATTGGTTTCAAAGGTGATGATACTTTCAATAAGATGGTAGATACCATGGTGGAATTCAATCAAAACTGGGCGAAAAATGCTCCTGTACTTATTTTGAACATCTGTAAAAACAATTTCACACACAATAATACTATAAATGACATGGCTAAATACGATGTAGGACAAGCTGTTGCCTCCTATTGCTTAGAAGCCGTTCATCAAGGGTTGACAACTCATCAAATGTCGGGATTCGATGCGAAAAAAGCAGATGAAAGATTTAATTTGGGAGAAGCATTTAGTAGCTTGAGTATAACTGCCCTAGGCTATTTAGGAAAGCCAGATGCTTTACCTGAGGAACTCTTTAAAGTTGAATTACAAAACAGAATGAGAAACCAAATGGAGAAAGTGGTTTTTACTGACGAACTCAACAAAACTCCATTTACTCTTTAAAACTATTTTCATGAAATTTCATTATTCCAGCTTATTTATATCGCTATTCGCATTTGTCATATTAGCCTCCTCTTGTGATTCTTCATCGACTAGTCAGGAAAAGGAAAGTAAAAAAACGGAGGAGGTCAAGAATGTAGTGATTCCTATATTTAATGCTGATTCTGCGTATAAATTTGTAGCGGAGCAAGTGGCTTTTGGTCCACGAGTACCTAATACAAAAGAACATATTGCAGGTGGACTTTATTTGGAGAAAACCCTCAAACGTTTCACTCCTGATGTTTTGGTTCAAGAGTTTCAAGCCAGAGCTTATAATGGTACAGTGTTGAATGGGAAAAACTTCATAGCACAGTTCAATAAAGAAAAAAGCAAGAGAGTTTTATTGGCAGCCCATTGGGATAGTCGCCCCTATGCCGATCACGATCCAGATGAAGCCAATTATCACACGGCCATAGATGGTGCTAACGATGGAGCTAGTGGAGTTGGCGTTTTAATGGAATTGGCACGTCTAATGTCTAAGCAAGCCCCCGATGTGGGAGTTGATATCGTTTTCTTCGATTTGGAAGATTATGGAATGCCAAGATTTGCCGGTGATGGGGATAATGAATCTTGGGCTTTGGGATCTCAACATTGGGCCAATAATCCAATGCCAGTAGGCTATAATGCCAATTTCGGAATCTTATTGGATATGGTAGGCGCTCAAGGCATCATCTTTAAAATGGAACATTATAGCATGTATTATGCTCCACATATCGTGAAAAAAGTATGGAAACAAGCTAGCTTATTAGGCTATGATTCTATTTTTCTTTTTGAAGAAGGTGGTTATGTCATGGATGATCACATCCCCGTAAATCAAGTTATGGGAATCCCAATGATTGATATTATCCATTATCATGAATCCAGCGAATCCACATTTTTCCCTCACTGGCACACCGTAAACGACAATATGGATGCCATTGACAAAAGTAGCCTAAGAATTGTTGGTGAGACTGTAACTTCTGTGGTTTATTATGAATAAATGATAACATGTTAAATTTAAAAAACGCAAGTCATTGGACTCGCGTTTTTTTTGTGTGTTTAGGTCTTTTTGCTTTGTGAACAGCTATTTTATCTCAAACACAAAGAAACTCATAGTAGCTTACAACATCTCATTGGCCAAATTAGCCAAATCACTACGTTCCCCTTTTTCCAGTTGAACATGAGAATAGAGCGGATGTCCTTGGATTTTATCAATCAGATAAGATAAGCCATTACTTTGACTATCTAGATATGGTGTATCTATTTGGTAGATATCACCAGTGAAAACGATTTTTGTTCCCTCTCCTGCCCTAGTGATTACCGTTTTAACCTCATGGGGAGTTAAGTTCTGGGCTTCATCTACAATAAAGAATACATTAGAAATACTTCTACCTCGGATATAAGCCAAAGGAGAAATGACTATTTTCTCATTTTCCATGGCCGCTTTTATATTCTGATATTCTTTATCCCTTTCTGAATATTGATTTCTAATGAATTTCAAATTATCATAAAGGGGTTCCATATATGGTGTAATCTTCTCTTTGGCATCGCCCGGAAGAAAACCAATATCCTTATTACTTAATGGAACTATGGGACGACTTAGGAAGATTTGTTTGAAATCTCTTCTTTGCTCCAATGCTCCTGCCAATGCAAGAAGAGTTTTTCCAGTTCCGGCTATTCCTTGCAAACTCACTAATTTTACTTCCGGATTTAATAAGGCATGAAGCGCAAAAACCTGTTCCGCATTTCGTGGCATAATACGATGAATGGCCTGTTTGTCTATACGCTCTATTCTATCTAAAGTGGGATTATAATACCCCAATACTGAGCTCTTATTACTCTTAAGAATAAAGTACTGATGTGGCTTGATATTTTCAAAGTCTAAATCTTGCCGATCGCAGTATCCGTTTTGATAGATTAAATCGATAACTGCACTATCCACATTATCTACTCTAGCTTTTCCGGTATATAGATTATCTACATTCAGAATCTTTCCGGTTTGAAAATCTTCGGCAGAAATATTTAAAGCTTTTGCTTTTATCCTAAGGTTTATATCTTTAGTGACCATGATTACTGGCCTCTTTGGAAATTCATGCTGCAAAGAAATAGCTACATTCAAAATTTTATGGTCTGCCTTGTTGACTCCATAAACTTTTTCGGCATCCACATTTCCATTTGAAGACTTGGTTTCCATCACTACTTTAAATTTCCCTTTCTGGTCTCCTCCAATTTTTTGCCATTTTGTTAAAGTGCCTTTATCGGAAAGAGAATCCATAATGCGAATAAACTCTCGAGCTTGAAAATTCTTGGTATCATTTCCTTTTTTAAAATTGTCCAATTCCTCTAAAACAGTAATAGGAATAGCTACATCATTATCGTCAAAACTATTAATAGCATCGTGACTATAAAGAATTACGGAAGTATCTAATACGAATATTTTTTTGATTTTAGATTTGGCCATGGTTCTATTTTTAAGTGAATATTAGTTCGCTAGTGTGCTCTAACAACTAGCACCATTTAAAATTAAAAAAAATTTAATAGAGGGGATATAATAATTATTAGGACTTATTAACGGTAAAAAGTTCAAGTAATATCGATACTCATTATGCAAATATCATAATTACAGATATATAAAATTAGTGAAAACGGAACCTCATTTTTTTGTTTTACCAAAGTAATACTTTTTCTACAATTGTAAATGATTTCTTTTTTTGAATATTAATAAATTAAAAATGAATAATCTTTGGTAAACGTATTTATGAAAATCCTATATTTACTAATTATTAGTGAGTTATATCGTAGGGATTTAGTTCAACAATGTATAAAAAAACAACTGAAACACTAGTAAAATCAAAGCTTTTAGCCCACTTCAACTTTCTTGTATCTTGACAGGAATGTGCCGCACTTCCTGCTACTATTCCTAGCCTTTGATTAAAAGCATATGGAGACTGAATAGTAGACAAATGGGATTGAGCTTATTTTGCCTGTAATAATAAGCAAGTAAATAAGAGTTCTAATACAAGAATGGCTAGTTATGAATATCTAGATACCTTAATATTTATCCGGAATTCGGAATTCAAGCAATATCATATTATAAACAAATCTATTAAAACAATCACCAATAATGGATATAGAAAACGATCATAAGACGGAGTCAACTGATGCACAGAAGCAATCGAACGAGCTTTCATATGCAGAACTCAAACCAAAGACCAATGAAGATCTGAATGCTAAAAGACCAGCTAGACGAAAAAGGAGGCAAGCAACCGAAGAACAACTTGCCAACCCTCTACATGGGGTAAAACTGGCTCAGATATTAGAAAGTCTAGTAGAGAATTATGGCTGGGAATACCTGGCAGAGCATGTCAATATTCGCTGTTTCAAATTTAATCCTACCATGAAATCAAGCCTGGGTTTTTTAAGGAGAACGCCATGGGCTCGAGATCAAGTTAAGGAATTCTATGTAAAGATGTTGGAAGAGGATTAAACACGATGGTACGAAAGTATCATAGCTTTATTTTATAAATGAAATTCATTCTAACAATTACCCAATATGGCAGGAAGCCAGAAGTAGATTTACTACTAGCTTCTGACTCCCGACTTCGAACCATGAAACTTGTAGAAACTGAAACACCAAAGTAAATAATTTAAAAAACGAATGAGCCCTATTATTCCAAAGAAATATGCATCTTTGCTTTGACAGAATAGAATTTGTCAAAAACAATATCAAAACCAAAAAATGATTTGTACACTTTGCAGTTCTGAACTAATAAACAAAAAAGATGCATATTATTATCATTGTGATACTTGTAAAGCCTTGGTAAAAGACAAAAAGTATTACTTATCTTCCGACGAAGAAAAAGCAAGATACGAAACTCATAATAATGATGTAAATGATATTGGATATCAGAACTTCACCTTACCCATAACTAATTATGTAACGAAGAATTGCTCACCAAATCATAAGGGATTAGATTTCGGAAGTGGTACTGGCCCCGTGATTTCAAGTATGCTGAAGAAGCTAGGATTTGATATTGAGCAATATGATCCATTTTTCGCGCCCAATCCTAAGCCATTGATTCATCAATACGACTATATTTTGAGTTGTGAGGTATTTGAACATTTTCATCAGCCCAAATTAGAAATTGATAGACTTTTTTCTTTATTGAATAAGAATGGAATACTACTAATTATGACCATGTTGTATATTGAAAATATTGACTTTGGGGGATGGAATTACAGAAACGACGATACCCATGTTTTTATTTATAGAAAGGAAACTATAGAATATATTGCAGAGGAATGGAAGCTAGAAATCGATGTTCTGACTGATAGGCTTATTGTGCTAAGGAAGCTGAGAGAATGAAGATTAGAGTACAAAGTTAGGAGTAAAGAGCTGGAAGTTCAAAGTTAACAACTAGTACTTAAGCGTTGGAATAAATAAATAAATTTACTGCTTTTGAAATTAGAAATATTATACCAAGACGATTACCTAGTGGCTATCAATAAACCCAATGGTCTGCTGGTTCACCGTACCAAGATTGCAAATGACGCCACTGAATTTGCCTTACAAATATTGCGTAACCAATTAGGCAGAAAAGTATTTCCCGCTCATCGCATCGACCGTAAAACAAGTGGTATTTTATTATTCTCCTTGGATGAAAATACCGACAGCCTTATGCAACAACAATTTTCTGAAGGCAAAGTGGATAAAAGATATTTGGCCATCGTTAGAGGTTTTACACCAGATGAAGAATTAATAGATTATCCTCTGAAAAAAGAAAATGGCAAATTACAAGAAGCCATCACCAAATATAAAACTGTGGATCGTAGCGAACTTGAAATTCCATTTTCGAGGCATCCAACATCTCGTTATTCGCTTTTAAATGTGGAGCCTTTAAGTGGTAGAATGCATCAGATTAGAAAACATTTGGCTCATATTCATCATCCCATCATAGGCGACAGACCACATGGTTGCAATAAGCAGAATAAACTATTCAAAGAAAAGTGGAATATGATGAGCATGATGCTGCATGCGCGTTCGATTACATTTTTTCACCCTATCACTAATAAGAAAACCAATATTATTGCTCAACCTTCAGAAGAGTTCTTAAGGACCACTCAATTCCTTGGATTAAAAAATGATACTTTCAGAGATTTATCAAATCTATGAGCTAAGAATTTGAAATTCAGAAATAAAATCAAAAACAAGAAAACAAAAATCTGATTTATAGAAGACTAAATCGCTAGCCAATTGAAAGAAATTCCTATTTGGATAGCCACACTTTTTTTGTGATTTGCTGATGCTCTGTAATGAGTTTTATTACATAAATTCCGGAAGTCACATTATGATATTTATTAATCACTTCTTTTTCATAATCATAAGATGCTATCAACTTACCTTCAACAGTATATATAGAATATGAAAAGGTGTTGTTTTCAGAAAGTTCAAGTGTGTTTTTTATAGTTAATGCTCCTTTACTTGCAAATATCAGCCAGGTATTATCTGCTAATTTTTCTTCTATGCCAACACCCTCGGCAAACACAATTTCGAATCTGTTTTCAATTACGTTGTCAGTATTATAGAAGTTAAGTTTGGTATATTTCCTTAAATCATAATAAGAACTTGTTGTTTTGTCGTATAAATTAATTGGCTGGTCTTCCTCAAAAGAGTCTATACCATGAAATGTTAGCGAGTAGCTTTCTTGTTTTCCAAACCTGATAGACATGTCATACCTTCCTTCGATCATATTGACAGGTAAAGTATTGATGCTATAATCATTGTTCTGAAAAGAGAGCCATGCATCTGCAATCTTATCATTATTAGAGGTGAATTTTATAGCATCATAATGTCCATCATAATCTGATGTTGCTTTTTCATGAAACTTCAAAAACACTTTATCCGTCACCCCATAACTTGTTGAAGTTTCAACTACTAATTGGTTTAGTTGCTCCTTAACTTCTGGTTGATATTCATCATAAATCTTCCCTTTATTTGATTTATAATACAAATGTGAGCTATCAGCAACCCTTGAATCTGGCGTAAATGTGATATCTAAATTGGGCTCGTTTACGTGAATAAAGAAAGCTTGTCCGGCTGGGATAAACCTAGATGCTGTTCCAACTCCATTATTATAAAAGATATACTGACCATTCTCAACATCCCAATAATGTATGGCTTTATCTATTCCTAATGGTAAATTATCTTGAATCACTCCCCAATCCATTGATGCGGTATACGGATTTCCAACTAAATTATAACCTTCCCATCCAGCTCCACTTGTAAAATCTAAATTTTGAATAGTGACATCACCCGTATTCAGCTTTCCAGTTACATTGACAGTGTGACCAAAATTATCTAATAACATAAGAGCATAGCCTTTACCAGCTGATAGAATTTCGTCGGTAGTACTAATGTATGCCCAATTACCAACTGGTTCATCCCAATATTTTAAGTATTGATTCATTAAATCTCCTGATTGAAAATCAGAAACAGCAGGAGAAAACAAATGCCATATTCCATTATCTGGGATTCCACTAATCGTAGCCATATATCTCTCAACCTTTGCATCTCCAATTACTGTTCCTTCAGGAATAAAAGTTGCCGCTCCAGCCGCGTCCGATTCAATACTAAGAGTCGCTCCACTAGCAACAGTAACATCATTCGTGACTTTTAAAATATTGTCAGATGCAACAGTGAAATTAGCACCAGGTTGAATAGTTAGGGTGTTGAAAAAGTATGGGAAGCGGTAAAGAGCCCAGCTGGGTGAGTTCGCACTTCCTGAAGGAACGACTACATTGGCACCAGCATCTGGAACAAATGAAGTTCCTTTACTAGAGACGGTCCAATTTTGATAATTATCCCAGTCGGTATCATTTTGGCCATTCCAATAATAGTATTCATTATGAATACCAGGAGTAACATCATAATAATTTGTGGCGTAGGCCGTACTAATAATCCATTCGTCTAAAATCATTGAATTCTGGTCTTCTATAATATTCGCTTTCCTAACTGCATGTTTATTAATATATTCCCATTCCTTCCCTGTACCATCAGCTTTTATTACTCCATAGGTATCCAGCCTAGTATAAGCTGCTTTATTCCTTTTGTAAAGCAGTATAATGGCATCAGTGCCATTTAACCATGAAGGATCAATTCCACCATCTGATTGATTGGCAGTAAAGCCATAAGTTCTATAGAAATCAATGGCATTAGGTGCATAAATAAACTTTTCGCCTGGTTCGATGGACCCCACAAGGTTAATTCTTTGTGTATTTCTATAGAATCCTAAATAATAGCTTGTTAAATCAATGGTTTCATCACCTGCATTATAAAGCTCAACAAACCTACCTTCCGCCTCATTTACTGGGTAAGCCACTTCTGAAATCAACAACTTCCCTCCTCCTATTGTATTGGATTCGTCAATTGATACATTATCAATATACCAAGAATCGCCATCATCATTAGTCATAACAAAAGCAATATAAACACTTTGTCCATCAAATGCACTTAAGTCTATTTCTCTTAATGAATATGCAGTTGAAAATGAAGATTCTCCATAACTAGCAATGATGTTAAAATCAGAATGCAAGCTTTGAGAATTGGTGGAAATCCTTATACTATAATCACTTCCATATTCAGTAGTATAATCTTGCTTTTCAAAGAAAGATAAGGTTGAAATCGACCCAAGGGTAATTAATGGACTTACTAGCCAATCTTCAAGTATTGTTCCACCTATATTTTCCCAATATACCATGGCTCCATTTTTGTCATAACCACCATTCTTATTAATATCCCAATCATAATTTATACCTGCCCCATTAATACCTCTATATGTGATCCAGTCGGTTGGCGGGAAAGTTCCATTGTCGAAATATTCTAAAAAAGGTAGAATATAACTGTTTTTTTGCTTTGTCTGCTTATTGGCTGAATCATTTTGCATCGATATATCTGAAGATTCAGACTGAGTTTTATCATTGTCTATTTTCTGTCCAATAACATTTTGTGCATTTAAGGAGGTGAAAAAAAGTATGAAAACTAATAAATCAAATATTCGCTTAATCATAGATAGTTTGTTTTACATTCAACGCATAAATTTACATCTTAATGCAACTCTCCATCCGAACTGTTTATATATTAGACGCTTAGACTCACAACTCCATATTATGGACATTGTGCGGTTTTTGGAATATTTTGATAGAATGGCTACCTGAAGGACTTTGTCCTATTTTTGGAAAAAACAAGAGATATAAACAACCTGCTGATTTTATAATTTTAATTACCAAAACAGATTGTTTTTTCTAATATTTACCGTAGAAAAAGACTTGATTTGCTCATTAGTACTTGAACTAGATACTTATATCATTATCCTAGAAAACTAATAACTTATTAATTGATGTATGAAGGTTATTGGTTAAAATCCGATATGATTTTGGTTAAACCTAATTACCATTTTTCTTAAGTTCCTGAAATATCAATTCTTTCATCTCATTAAACTCATCGAGCTTAAAAAGACGTGTTAAAGCTATAATTTCGCCCTTTTTATTGATGATGATGTTTCTGGTAACTCCTGCTCCTTCTTGGGCATATTGATGAAATATGGAACCATCCTCATCATATCCTAAAGGATAAGTAATTTTCATATCCTTACCGAATTTGTTTACTGTTTCTGGACTTTCTTTAAAATCCATCCCTATGACCATAAAATCATCATTTTTTAATTTTTGCCAAATGTCTTTCTCTATAAATGGCATTTCCTTACGACAAACACTACACCAACTGGCTGTGAATTGCAGCATGATTACTTTATCTCTATTTTCAGATAATTTAAATGTAGTCCCATCACTTAGTGTAGTTTCAAAATTGGGAGCCATATCCCCTACCTTTACTATGTATTGATGCTCGTAAACTTTTTGTGCTTGTGAACTGAAAACAAAAAGGGATACAATAATTAGAAGGATGGTTTGTGTTGATCTAGTCATTACTTTCTGGTTTAGAATCCTCTAATCTTTTTCTTCTCGCATTTTCTTATGATTTTCGATAAATTCGGGTAATTGTTCACTAACCAATCGTTTTGCAATAATCTTCTTGTTTTTATCTAAAACCACAATAACTGGCGTTGTAAAAATATTATAGAGTTCATGATAATCTGTGGTATAGGATCTAGGTCCATTCACATTAATAAAATTCATCTTCTTCTCACGTATATACTTTTTCATATCTGCTAAATTTGAATCTGCGCAAACAGTATATACTTCAACATCCAATTTCTCAGCGTATTCATTATAGAATTCTACCAATTTTGGAGATTCCTTTTTACAATGCCCACATTGTGGATCCCAGAAATAAATAATGGTATACTCATTTTTAATATCGAAAAGACTCTGGGGTTGTAGATTGGTATCTTGCATTATCATATTCTTTGCCAAATTACCAATTAAAACCACTCTCCTTTTATCGGATTCTTCAACAATGTTTTTAATCACATCTTCGTGCAACCAAGGTGCTTTGCCTTTAGAAAAGTAATTATCGGAAAGATAAACTAAAATAGCATCATGCCCCATTATTTGACTCTCGTCAAACTTTACTGTTAAGTGCCAAAGTGTAAACTTATACAAATCGCCTGTTTCGTTCATTTGAGACAAAAGATGATCGATTTCATAAATAATACTATCTGCATCTTTACTTACCACTTTATCAAAATAAGTATCTAATTTTTTATGAAAGACTGGTGTTCTGATTAATCTATCATCACCTAAATCAACTGCATCCCAATAATGAGCTTTATAATAACGGAAAGGATAAGAAGAATCTTTACTTCCATCGGGTAATGTTAATAAAGTGTCAGGAAAAGAAGCTTCTTTAATCAAACCAAAAAACTTAGCCAAAAAAGTTTGAGGATGATCCTTTATCAGGTTCTCTTTATAATCATTCATTTCGGTGTTAATCACCTGAATTTGGTCACGAATTATCTGAGTGGAATCAGAACCTTTTTCCAATGCTCTTAGACGAGCATTTAATGGTTGTAATTTTTCGTATAGTTGAGACGAGTATTTCAAGTAGTCATAAAACAATACATTTTCAGCACTGTTGGTCACTTCCATATTTGCGATATAGTCTGGTCCATTGCTCTCCAACTTTAGGTCTCTACTATCAGAAACTAAGAACTCTAAAATGCTTTTCTTAGACTGATCGACCACAATATATAGTCCACCATCAAGTTTTTCATCTTTCTGAAAAACAAAACTTCCTTTGCCTTTTACATAGGCAGTATCGGCCAAATAGGTTTTATCGCCATAATAATTGGCAAGATAGAGAACAGAATCAGCTTTTTCTTTAAGTTTTACTTCAAATTTATATTTGTAATTGACTTGGGATAAACCCAAAAAAGAGATACTTATCAATGCAATTAATAAACTTATGTGTTTCATACTATTCGTCATTTTAGTGTACATCAGGATATTTTTTCTCCCCTGCATTTATAGCAATTGGTAATGAATTCTCGCGGGGAGGAATTACACAACTCCATCGGTGATTATAAGCACAATAAGGATTATAAGCCTTATTAAAATCGACAATAAAAGTCTTGGTTTCAGGGATTTTAAAATCGATATAGCGGCCTCCTCCATAAGTTAATACCGTAGAATTATCATCAGTAAATGGCAAGAATAGAAAATCTTTATACAAGCTATCTTTTTGATGATTAATATTTTGATATGCTTTTAATCGAAACTTTTTCCCATCAAGCTCAAATACTACATTCCCAAATACTTTATAATCTGGTAATCTATCAGTGGATGTTTTTAGCTTAATAATCGCTCCAGTATCTTCATATTCTAGATGAGCTTCCACCATGTATTTTTCATCTATTTCAAAATATTCAAGACCAATAAAATGGTCAATCTGATCACTACTTAAAGGGCTTTTATCAATGACTCTAAAAGTACTATCCTTTGAAAGGCGATCTTTAATAATCTCATCTTTATAAGCTTGTCGGTTAGGCTGACAAGAAATAGAAGAGATTAATACAAGCATACTAAAAATGAGATTTTTCATGAGGTAAAAGTAAGAAATCTATTGAAAATAGAAATGCTCATTTTTTGTTAAACAAATAAAAAAGCCGTTTGAGTTCAAACGGCTTTTTTACTCTATCTAAAGAAGAATAGAAAAACGAGCGGAATAATGATTCCCAAGGCCAAATAAACACCTCCTCTTCCTTTTATTCCTTTCTTTCCTTTATTCATGATTATTCCTGAAATAGCAAGAATAATAAGTGCTCCAGCAAAAATATCGGAGAACCATTTCCACCAACTTCCTGGATTATAGTGTAAATAATTCATATAAAAGAAAATAGGCCTTCTTTTTAGTGTTTCAACGCTAGCATCTCCTGTTTCAGTATTTAATAATACTGAACCATTTTTAATAAATATTTTCAGCAATCCAGGACGCATATAATAATACTTCTTAAACTTTGCATCCTGATCAACCAAATCTAATAACTGATAAACTTGTTCATCATTCACATCATTGTACACTTCCGGATTACTGATTTCGTAATAAGAATTTTCAATTTGGTAATTGGGATTCCAATCCTTTATATGGTTAATGGCAATACCACTTAATGCATAAATAATGGTCATACCAAAAAAGAAAAATCCAAAATCACGATGGATAAATCTATTCCATTTTCTCCAATTAAATTTCATATATATAAATTTAAAAAGCTTGCCTTCACCTCATAAAATATGAATGTCGACAAGCTTATTTATTCCTTGTTAATTTTACTATTTTGCTTCTTTATAAGACTTAGCAAGAATAGAGTAGAAAGATAAATACCCTTTTTCAGAATCTTTAACTTGTGCTCTTAGGTCAGCAATTTGAGCTAATTCAGTAGCACAACTACCTTCTACCTCTTGGTGGCTATCGCCTTCATGATCTGCATGAGCATCTCCTTCACCTTCGTGTCCACCTTTATGCTTCATTTCTTCTTGAGCAGGATTTTCAGCTAAAACATCAGCTTCTAATTTGTCAAGTTCAGCCATGTCAACTTTGTATTCTTCAAGAATACCAACAACTACATAATCGCTACCTTCCATTTCTAAGTTGAAATTTCCGCTTTCGTCTGTTGCGGTTACTTTTAATCTAAAATCTGGATCATCACCAGTGATAAACATTTTAGTTCCACCGTGTTTACAAGTATGGACTACAGTTCCTGTAACTTCTACAATTTGGTCGCCTAAACCTTCAGCAGTTGCATCAAAGTTGTTAATATCTAAAGCTTTTGGTGCCATCTCAGCTGTTTTTTCAGCTTGTTCTCCTTCATTAGCTGGTGCTGGGCAATCACAAGATACCCCAATTAGAGCCATCACAACTAAACTAAATAATAATTTTTTCATTGATTGTTTTTTTGATTTAAATTCAAATGCATAGTTACATATTATCCATTTTAGAATCAATATGAATACTTCCAAAAAGAATAATTAACATCTCTTTAACGAAGCCCATAACACCCTTACTATCTATGTGTTACACATGTTATTTATTATAAATAAAAATACTTTTGGAATCATTAAACTAAAATAGAGTTTAAGTCAGTATAAACTTCCATTTTTGACTTCTTTAAACGATTAAAATCTTGATGTCCATTGGCTATTAGCACAATATCCAAATTTAATTTATCCGCCACTTCTTTATCATGTAGTGTATCTCCAAACATGATTGTCTCCTTCGTTGAAATCTGGTATTCCCGCATCATTTGAATACCCCTATCAATTTTTCCAGCAGCCAGGTGATTATCAATACCATAAACGGCTTCGAAAAAGTGACCGATTTTATAGTCTTTCATGGCTTTGACCAATGCCTGATGCTCCATAGCTGATAAAATATATTGCCGCTTTCCTTGACGTTGAAAATGCATTAAAGCAGGAATTGCATCCACATGAAGTTCACAATCGGGTAGCTCTTCAAAATACAAATCCATAAAATCATGGCCAATAATATTGAAAGGATCTTTACTAAAGTTTATACCTATTTTTTCATAATAATCTTGAACAGGAAAAGTGAAGACTTCTTGGTATCTTTTTTTAGTCAGTAAAGGAATGTTTCGGGATCTAAGAAGTTGATTCATACACTTAATACACATATCCACATCGTTGAGCAATGTTCCATTCCAGTCCCATATGACGGTATTATATCGATTGAATTTCATGTCTGCAAGATAAGAAGAGATCCTAGAATGAAGAATGATTACTCTATTATTATTGAATAAAACTTCGGCTGAATCAATGACCCTCTATAAAAAAACATATTGTTGCGATAGTAAAAAAATATTTTAATATCATAGAAGAGAGAAAAAACAAATACTTTTACCGGTTGGAATTATTAAATGTGAAGAATGAATATTAGATTAGGAAATACTAAAGATTATATTGATAAATATGTAAATTCTCATGCCACTTCAGTAGTTGTAAAACGAGGAAAGCAGATGTATCGTTCCGGCAAAGTAGATTTTGAGGACTATTCCGAAAGAACTGATGGATGGAGCTTCTCTGTTCATGGTACCATGAAATATCGAATTATCATTTTAGGAGTGGATAATCTAAATATAGAAACTTCATGTACCTGTCCATTCGATTGGGGCAATTTATGCAAACACAGTATTGCAGCCCTCTATTTTGTGTCCGACAATATTGGAAATCAACCAACTCTTCTTGAATCAAAAAATAGCTTTTCACATTCCATAATAGCTTCTTCAAATCAAGTTGGAATTCGAGAAGATTATGAAATCACTGACTATAACACTATTACTGCTCAATTTATAAAAGATAATTTACCCACTGCACTATACGAGCAATTAATTTATTATCACTACAATAACATCTATTCTTCTTTAAAAACAGACCATAATTCTATTGTTTTTATAGCGCCCAACAACAAACCAATTATCACTTTTTATTTATCTGAAGGAAAAGTTTTTATTTCAAGTACTAAAAAAACATACAACAAACATTTATCTATAGAGGAAGCTCAATGTTTGTATTCCATTGCGAAATCAAATAGTCCCGATATTTTAGAGTATGTCTTCAGTGGAAAACTTTTAGAAAAAGAGAAGGAAACCTTAAACTCCTATGGTTTGTTTGAAAATATCAAATTTGAAGATTATTTCTATTATATTTTTGACAAAACGCATGGAATAACTTGCCACGAAAAAAAGGTATTGAGTGGTATTATTCCAATTATTGATACGCTTACGAATCAACACCTAAGTTTAATTGATAAAATAAACAATGACATTGAATTCATAAATCACCTAAATACAAATAGCGAAGAGAGGAGAATTGGTTTTGTTATCAAAGAAAAATGGGATTCCTATTATAACTACATGGATAAATCTGATGAATCGCAGGATTTTCACAAAGGATTTGAAATTGTACCTATCATTGGGAAAACCAATAAGCAAGGAACCATTTTATCAACACATATTAAAGAATATCTTCCCGAGCTGAGCGAAACCAATCTGATAAAAAAAGATGCGAAAGCAGAAAAGATACTAGGTATTTTAAATCAATATGAAAATACAAATAATGAAGAAACAAAGTTTCTATTACTAAAAGAGACTTATAACTTATTAATTGGTCAAACCTTTGTATATGGTTCCGATACTCCATCTTTTGAGGTAAAGAAAAAACACTTAATAGATATTAACCTTTCACAAGAGCCACTGGACATTAAATTTGAAGTAGAGAAAGAGCAATCGTTTCTGCTTTTGAAAATGAAATATAAAATTGGGAATGTGGTATTTGATAGAACAAAAAGTGAAGAAAATGTTTTAGACAATTGTATTCACCAAATTAATGGGCATCTTCATTTTGTAAAGAATTATAAGGCCGCCCAATATATTTCTCAGTTTCCAGAAAATTTAAAGATGGTTACCGATCATCAAGAGCAATTCTTTAAAAAGGTAATAGAACCGATTTCTAAGAACTTCGAAATTCATTACAGTGATCAAACATATATAAAAGAATCTGTAGAATTAGATTTTCATAGAAGGCAATTATTTCTATCCGAAAAAAACGAACACATTCTATTTACGCTTTATGTGGTTTATGACAATGATTTTTCAACCTCTTTAAATACTACAGGCCATATTCTCTCAAAAAACGGAAACACCATTACAGAATACAAAAGGAATTTCGAACTTGAGGATGATTTTATTGAAGTATTGGCTCAGTTACATCCCAAATTTGAGTTACAAAAAAACCGCAAGCTGTTTTATCTTCATCACAGCGATTTTACTGAAAACATGTGGTTTTATAAATTTTTCGATCATCTTCAAAATAACAATATCGAAGTTTATGGTCTCAAAGATTTGAAAAACTTTAAATACTCTCCATACAAAGGAAAAATCAGCACCTCCGTTTCTTCAGGTCAAGATTGGTTTGATGTAAATATCAATATTCGATTTGGTGATAAGCAAGCCAGCTTAAGCGATATTAAGAAGGCAGTGATCAATAAGCAGCGGTTTATACAATTATCTGATGGTTCTGTTGGAGTATTACCTTCCGAATGGTTTCATAAGTTAGAGAAGTATTTTAGGAATGGTATTGTGAAGAAGGATAAGCTAGAAATCTCCAAGCTTCACTTTTCGGTGGTTGACGAGCTTTTTGAAAATATTGATGATGAAAAGGTCATACTTGAAATAGCTGAGAAAAGAAGACGTTTACAAAGCTTCACTGAAATTTCAAAAACAGATATTCCAAAAGAGATTACGGCTGATTTGCGCCATTATCAAAAAGAAGGTTTAAACTGGTTAAACTTCCTTGATGAGATGCAATGGGGAGGAATTTTAGCGGATGATATGGGATTAGGAAAGACCTTACAAATATTAACTTTTCTGCAATATCAAAGCAATAAGAAAAAGTCTACGAGTTTAATCATAGTCCCCACCACCCTACTCTTCAATTGGGAAAACGAAATACAAAAGTTCGCCCCCCAATTAGAAGCTACCTATTACTATGGAACAAACAGAAACAAAGACACAGCTCATTTCAAAGATTTCGACCTTGTTTTCACCACTTATGGAATTCTATTACGCGACATTGAAAGCCTGAGCCAATTTAAGTTCAACTATGTAGTGCTAGATGAATCACAAGCCATCAAAAACCCTGCTTCCAGAAGATATAAAGCAGCCAATCTGATCAATGCCCGAAATAGGATAGCACTCACCGGAACACCTATAGAAAATGGTACCTTCGATTTATTTGCTCAGATGAATTTTGTAAACAAAGGATTCTTTGGAAGTCCTGCAAATTTTAAAGATAATTATTCCAATCCTATTGATAAAGAAGCAAACGAACTGATTGCTGGAGAATTACACAGAATAACTCATCCATTTATACTCAGAAGAACAAAAGAGAAAGTGGCGCAAGAACTACCGGATAAAACTGAAGATATAATCTATTGTGAAATGGAAGCCGGACAGAGAAAAGTCTATGATGCTTACCGAAATGAGTTTAAAAACCAATTACTCCATAAAATTGAAGATGAAGGCATCAATAAATCGAAAATGATGGTTTTAGAAGCCTTAACTCGCCTGCGCCAAATATGTGACTCTCCTTCTCTACTTAATTCTAACGATATAATAGAAACCCAATCCATAAAAATCAAAGAAATCATCCGTCATATCACCAACAAAACGGGGGATCACAAGATTTTAATATTCTCGCAATTTGTAAAAATGCTGGCTCTTATAAAAGATGAATTGGATAAAATTAATATCGATTATGAATATCTCGATGGGAAAAGCAGTGTAAAGCAAAGGGAAAATTCGGTGAATAATTTTCAAGACAATAACGATTTAAGGGTATTCCTCATCAGTTTAAAAGCAGGAGGAACAGGACTTAATCTTACTGCAGCAGATTACGTATACATTATAGATCCTTGGTGGAATCCCGCTGTCGAAAATCAAGCCATCGACCGTTGTTACCGTATTGGCCAAGACAAAAAAGTATTCGCTTATCGTATGATTTGTAAAAACACTGTGGAAGAAAAAATCATCAACCTACAGAATAAAAAGAAGAAAATAGCTGGCGATATTATACAAACTGATGAAAACATCATGAAGACTTTAGATACTAAAGATATTCAGGAATTGTTTTCTTAGGCTACATTGTTTGTGGTTTGTGGTTTGTGGTTTGTGACTGAACTGCTCACTGTTAACTTTTAACTATTGATTATTAACTAAAACCTCATGAAACAAAGAGTGAACTCTACCAAGTAATTCATCTTTCTCATCAAACTGAACATTACCAATGGAACGAATGGGAAGAACTCCTGGGGAGGTCCCGCAAATAAATGCGGCTTGATATTTTGATAATTCTCTATAATCTATGGAATCGAAAACAATAGGGATTGCATGTTTTTCACAAATCTCTAATACCTTCAATCTGGTGATTCCTCCCAAAACCAAATGGTCTGGAGCGGTGTATAGTTTATGATCCTTAATGAAAAAGAGATTGGAGCGACTACCCTCGGTGATTTGGTTTTTCTTGTTGACTAATATGGACTCAAAAACCTCCTCCAACTTTATCTGCTCGTTGGCTTTTTTTCTTAGACTGGCCTGATTTACTTTTAAGCTGGGATTTTCTCTTTCTTCGAATAATAAACTACAACAGACTCCTCTATTATAATCTTCCTTGGATGGATAATGACTCTCTATGGGAAATACAGCCCTTTTATCTTCTTGAATGATGATTTTTATATTGATGTCCCCTAAAGCATTTTCTTTTATTAGTAGTTCTATCTCACGCTCCAATAATGACGTATTTAGAGGAGGGTAATTTAAAGCATAACAGCTTTTCACCAATCGTTGGATATGATGATGGAGAAATATGGCTTTTGAGTTGATCAGCCTGATGACTTCATAGGCATATTTAGTAGGAAATATAGATTCTATTTCTTGAGCTGATAGACTAGTTATTTCACCAATTAAAACTCCTATATTTCTCATAACACCTGATATTTTTGGGAATAGCAAATATAAGCTTTAAAATAAGATCGTTTTACTCAATAATTAAGATGGGATCTAAAAAGTCTAGGAACTAAAAGTATCAATTTCAATTTTTATCAGAACAATCCAACCCGAAAAACCATCATATCATTCAAATATTTTTTTGTCTAAAATAGAATCCGAAAAAACTAGAGAACATTTGACAGTTCTTTAACATTCACAGAGGCCTCCAGAAATAAAAAAATGTATCTTTGTTCGCTAAATAACAGCCATTGAAAACACTAGAAAACATACTGAATCAGAGCACTTTCACTAAGGAAGACCTGGTATATTTATTGGGCTTAAAAGGCGAAGAAAGAAGTCTTTTAAGAAAGAAGTCTGCTGAAATTAAAAATGAGACTGTCGGGAATAAAGTCTATTTCAGAGGGTTGATAGAATATTCCAATAAATGTAAAAAAGACTGTTATTATTGTGGTGTTCGTGCTTCAAATTCTCATCCCTCCCGATATCAATTGGAGGATGCCGAAGTATTAGAAGCCGCCAAATTTGCCCACGATAATAAATTTGCTTCTTTGGTGATACAGTCGGGGGAGAGAAGCGATAAAGCATTTATTGCCAAGATTGAATACCTACTTCAGGAAATTATGAAAATGTCCAATAATGAATTGGGAATTACTCTTTCTTGTGGTGAGCAAAGCCTAGAAACTTATAAAAGATGGAAAGCCGCTGGAGCCAGAAGATATTTACTTCGTATAGAAACCAGTAATAGAGAACACTATTCCAAATTACACCCCAATGATAGCCTCCATGATTTTGATGAAAGAATAGCGGCATTGAAAAGACTCAGACAAGTAGGATATCAAGTAGGAACGGGAGTAATGATCGGACTCCCCTTTCAAACCCTAGAAGACCTAGCCAATGATTTGCTTTTCTTTAAAGAACTGGATATCGATATGGCTGGAATGGGTCCATTTATAGAGCATAAAGAAACCCCACTATACCCTCATCGCAATGAATTAATGACTTTGCAGCAACGTTTCGACCTCTCCTTAAATATGGTAGCTTTGCTTCGTATTATGATGAAAGACATTAATATTGCAGCCACTACCGCCATGCAAGCCATTGACCCACAAGGGCGTGAAAAAGCTTTATTCATTGGTTCAAATGTGATTATGCCCAATCTCACTCCAGTGAAATACCGTGAAGATTATCTTCTCTATCAAGACAAACCTTGTATTGATGAGGAGGCCGATGAATGTCAGAACTGCTTAGAAGCCAGAATTCATGTGGCTGGTGGCGATATTGGTTATAATGAATGGGGCGATAGCTTGCATTTTGCAAAAAGAACAAAAGGAGAATAATTGGGTATAAAAGAATAGAGCATTAGAAATACATAGGTTTTAATTCAAATAACATTCGTCATTATAAAAAATATGGACGGAAGTTAGAAGTTAGAAGACAGAAGAAAAAACTCAACAGGATGAAAAATTACGCTTTAATTTTAGCCGGTGGTTCTGGGAATAGAATGCAAGAAGAAACCCCTAAAGCATTTCTTGAAATCAATCAGAAATATTTAATTGAATATTCCATCCTTAAATTCTCTGAACACCCTCAAATTGACAAGATTATATTGGTGGTTCCAAAAGATTATTTAAAAATAACGGAGGAGCTTGTTAAAAATAAAAAATATCAAAAAGTAAGTGCAGTAAAACAAGGTGGAACGAGTAGGTTTGAGAGTAGTAGAATAGCAGTTAACACAGTAGAGGAAGACCAATCCAAAGTACTTATTCACGATGCTGCCAGACCTTTCATTACTCACAAAATCATTAGCCAATGCCTAGAATCATTAGAACAATTTGATGCTCTGAATCTATTGAGTCCAATTAGCGACACGCTCATCCAACTCCAAGACAATCAGATCATAGGAAATGTAGACAGAGCCCTTTACAGACAAGCTCAAACGCCACAATCCTTTCAGCTAAATACCATTAAAAAAACACATGAAGCCGCTCTTTCCGATGATATTGAAACCATTACCGATGATTTTAATTTAGTGTTGAAATACCAAACAGGGACTTGCTCTTGGGTGGAAGGAAATAGAATGAACTTCAAAATCACTTATCCTGAAGACTTGGAGCTGGCTCGTTTACTACTTCACTAAACCTTCCTTTAAAAATTTGATAACTTAGCCTCCCCTATCACTTTTATTAAATCGATATATTTGTACTCCTATTAACCACATGAACAATGAATCCCAACCATCAAAAAGATATTATTTCTCGCTCTCATCAACGAAGTAAGGCATTTGGAGTAGAAAAGGAAAGAGTCTATTCTAAAAAGATATTACCTCATCATCAACTGCAGAGGATTCTAGAAAATTCAAATAGTCTCTTACAGCTTTCCATGCCTTTTATCGAGAATATTTATAAGATTCTAGCCCAATCTGGATTTATCATTGTCTTGACTGATCATGAAGGCTGTATTCTTTACATCAAAGGAGAAGAAGAAACCGTAAAAGCCGCCCATGAAATCAATATGATACAAGGCGCCTATATGGATGAGAAAAGCATAGGAACCAATGCTATGGGAACAGCCATAAGTGAAGATATGGCGGTTCAGATTACAGCCAAAGAGCATTTTGTTTCTGCCTACCATAAATGGACTTGTTCAGCCGCTCCCATACATAATTGCAAAGGAGAGATTATTGGAACACTGAACCTTACTGCTGATAAAGTTCATGTGCATCCACATACTTTGGGTTTGGTTATTTCTGCGGTTCAAGCTATAGAGCATCATTTGAAAAATATAGATATCCAGAAACAATTAGTGAATTCTCAAAACTATGCTTTTGCATTAATGAACCACCTTTCTTTTGGTGTGTTTGCCATAGATGAAGAGGATAATATCCTTTGGGCAAATGATACTGCTTGTAGGATTATCAATATCAAAAGAAGTTTAATTATTCACAAACCCTTTATTGAATTATTAAAAAAATGGAATGTGATCAAACATAGCCTCCTCCAAGGGAAGCAATATTTTGATCAAGAAGAACAATTTAATTTGCCAGACATTCAAGACCGCTTCTTCTTCAATTGTTATAAAATGAAGTCGGAAGCTCATGATAGACCCGGATTCTTAGTCACCTTTCATGCCATCAATCGCTTTATCCAATTAGCAAATAAAGTGAGTGGATTAAAAGCTAAATATAGTTTCGATGATATCATCTGCAAAAGTCAGAAGATGAAGGAAATTGTAGAATACGCAAAAGTAGTTTCTAATAATCCTTCTACCATTTTAATCACTGGGGAAAGTGGTACTGGAAAAGAAGTCTTTGCACAAAGCATACATCAAGCAAGCGAGAGAAGAGAATCAAATTTTGTGGCCATCAATTGCGGAGCCATCCCCTCCGAATTAATAGAAAGCGAACTCTATGGTTATGAGGATGGTGCTTTTACTGGCGCAAAAAAAGGTGGAAAGCAAGGCAAGTTTGAGTTGGCAAATGGAGGAACCATCTTTCTAGATGAAATTGGCGAAATGCCTATGGACATGCAAGTTAAACTACTCAGGACCATACAAGAAGGCTATATCGTAAAAGTGGGCGGTAATCAACCTATCGATATCAATACGCGAATTATCGCTGCCACCAATAAGGATTTGAAAGTAGAAATTGATAAGGGGAACTTTAGACTAGACTTATTTTATCGACTCAATGTGATAGAAATAAATATTCCTTCACTGAAAGATAGAAGAGATGATATTATTCCTCTTACGCGCTATTTCTTGCAGTTAAAAGCGCAAAAACTGGCCAAAAGTTTACCCCAAATTCCAGACAGCACTTATGAGGAAATGCTGAATTATCAATGGCCTGGAAATATTCGAGAATTGGAGAATTTTGTGGAAAAGGCTGTTATTCTAAATGGCCAAGTGGGTATCGAGAAACGAATAGAAAACAATACCTCAGGTCCACTTACTCCTTCAATCCCCCATTCTACAAGAATAAAAACGCTTCAAGAAGTAGAAAAAGATAGTATTAAAGCGGCCATCAATCAATTGGATGGTAATATGACACAAGTAGCTAAAGCTTTAAATATTGGACGAAATACTTTGTATATGAAGATGAAGAAGTATCAGATTTCTCAGGATTAGTTTGATAGCTATTTCATCCGCGGATTGCACTGATTAACGCGGATTATAAATTCATTTTTAGATATAAGAACAATAGCATCCTAATAATTATTATAGATTCCTCGCTTCGCATCGGAATGACCAATTTATTGTCAACGAAATAGGAAGAAGGGCTTTGCTTTTGTCATTGAAAAAAGCAAAGCCCTTCTTCCATCCTAAAATAGTATACACACTGTATTTCTGAACACAATGCAATGAAGTGAAGAATCTTTTGTAAAATGAAACATGTATCAGATAGTATGGAGTAAGAAAAAAGTCATAATATCCTCACACCTCACTGTTCTATTATATGACACCGTTCTATATTATGACAGTATTTCGAGTTGCAATTGTAATTATTCAGTACATCTAAATTTTCTACAATATCAAACAATCCCCATATCACTCTGAATATCTATCACTTATATTTCGTGGCACGAGTCTTGAAAAAGGAAGCTTGAAAACATTTAAAAAACAAGCTATATGAATAGGTTCACCTTACCAAGAGATATTTACTACGGAAAAGGATCTCTAGAAGTACTAAAAACAATTAAAGGAAAAAAAGCAAGCATCGTAATTGGAGGAGCCTCTATCAAGAGATTCGGATATTTACAGAAACTTGAAGACTATCTAGCAGAAGCCGGAATAGAAACTCAGTTGATCGAGGGAGTGGAGTGCGATCCATCAGTGGAAACAGTGATGAAAGGTGCCAAAATGATGCAAGAATTCCAGCCTGATTGGATTGTTTCTATTGGAGGGGGCTCTCCTATTGATGCCGCAAAAGCCATGTGGGTTTTCTATGAACATCCAGAAGCCGATTTCAAAGAAATTGCCAAGCCTTTCAATATTCCTGAACTTAGAAATAAAGCCAAGTTCATTGCCATCCCAACTACCAGTGGAACTGCAACAGAAGTAACTGCTTTCTCAGTTATCACAGATTATTCAGAAGGAATTAAATATCCTTTAGCTGATTTCGAAATCACTCCAGATATCGCTATCCTTTGCCCTGAAATTGCCTATCATATGCCAAAGCAATTAACAGCTTTTACTGGAATTGATGCTTTAACTCATGCCACTGAAGCTTATGTAGCTTCTAATGCCTCTGACTTTTCAGATCCTTTGGCTCTAAAATCTATTAAAATGATTTTTGATAACTTGATGGATTCCTATAATGGAAAAGAAGAAGCCAGAGATAAAATGCATACCGCACAATGTTTAGCAGGAATGGCTTTCTCCAATGCTCTATTGGGAATTTGCCACAGTATGGCTCATAAATCTGGTGCTATTTTCCATGTTCCTCATGGCTGTGCCAATGCTATTTATCTTCCTTATGTATTAGAATACAACAGAACATCAGTTGAAGCTAAATATGCTGAAATTGCAAGATTCATTGGATTAAAAGGAAATACAGATAAAGAATTAGTGGATGAATATATCCTTCAAATTCAGAAAATGAACGAGCAATTGGAAATACCTAAAACTTTAAAAGAGTTTGGTGTGGAAGAAAAAGACTTTACCGATAACTTAGAAAGAATTTCTGAGAATGCAGTTTTAGATGCCTGCACTGGATGTAATCCAAAAGAAACCACCAAAGAAGACTTCATGAAATTATATTCATCAGCCTTTTATGGAGAAGTGAAATTTTAATTTAATTGCCATTGAATTAGAGTATTTGAAATGGAGGCTGTGTAAATTACAGCCTCCTATTTTTTTATTACTCTTTCTCCAATGCCTCTTCGTAATCGACATCAGTGAATATATAATCATATTGGTAATCATAATCATTTAACTGACCACCAGACCACGATTCTGAATAAAACATGTTTCTTGAAATATCTTGATTCGCCACCCTAAAATGTGTTATAGAAACAGTGTCGTTAAAAACAACTTGTAATGAATCAGCATAAAAAACTGGAGGGGGAACCACACCAGATCTATCTGAGCGATGCTCCTTGTTATAGCCACCTACATCTAGAATAATAGGCTCTCTTAATTTTCCTTTGTTATACAAATAAATATCAATTGAATGGCTTGAATTATTTCTTATAAAGTAGTCTCCGCTATAACTAGGATCCTGACATGAAGCAACTAATATTACTATAATAATTAATGCAATTATATTTTTCATATTTAACAGATTTATAAATTAAAGAAAAAATTCAAATAAACATCAATATGTTTATCAGTCATATTTGAAGGCTTATGGGCTTTGAGTTTTGTTCTTAAACTTGTTAAGCCATAGGAGAATTTAATAATATTAGACTCCAAGTAGGCTGCATTTTTACTCTTTCTCCAAAGCCTCTTCGTAATCCTCATCAGTGAATATATAATCAAACTCATTATGATATTCCGACAATTGACTAATCCAAGAACTAGACAAAAACATATTTCTATTTACATCTTCACCAGTTACTATATAAAAATGCGTTATGGATACCGTATCATTAAAAACCACATGCAAGGAATCTGCTCTAAAATTTGGAACAATATCATTACCACCGCCTCTATTTCCATGTGAATCCATTTTAAACTCACCAACATCTAGGACAATTGGTTCTAGATGCTCAACTTCACTGTAAAACTTTTGTATGGTTATCTTCTGATTTGAATTATTTCTTATGAAGTATTTAGCAGTATAGTGTGGGTCTTGACATGAGCTGATAATTAATACAATAATAATTATAAATAATGATAAATATTTTTTCATGGCAAAAGATTTATAGATTAAAGAAAAAATTCAAATAAACATCAATATGTTTATCAGTCATATTTGAAGGCTTATGGGCTTTGAGTTTTGTTCTTAAACTTGTTAAGCCATAGGAGAATTTAATAATATTAGACTCCAAGTAGGCTGCATTTTTACTCTTTCTCCAAAGCCTCTTCGTAATCCTCATCAGTGAATATATAATCAAACTCATTATGATATTCCGACAATTGACTAATCCAAGAACTAGACAAAAACATATTTCTATTTACATCTTCAC
>NZ_JABKBZ010000209.1:0-1228 GCF_013166635.1 Lentimicrobium sp. S6
AAGACCGTTGCATGGTAATTAACAAAATAAATCACCTTATATAATTGTATATCAGATAAATAAGTTGTATTTTTATGGTATGAAAATACGTAAGGAACCTACATTAGCAGATAGTATTTGTGATTTACGAACAAGAAAGATAAAATCTACTTTCTTTAGTCAGATAAATACAATCATAGACTGGAAAAGAATAGGGCAATTGATTGACCAAGATTATTCAAAAGGAAAAAGTGCCACAGGTACACCATCTTATGATGGTGTTTTATTATTTAAAATGTTACTACTCGAAACTTGGTATGGCTTAAGTGATTATGAGGTTGAAGATAGAATAAATGATAGTATTTCATTCAGTTATTTTTGTGGATTAACCATAGAGCAAGTGGCTCCAGACCATAGTACCCTAAGCAGGTTTAGAACAGAGTTAACCAAAACAGGCACTTTTGAAAAGTTGTTCAAATTAATAAATTTACAATTAGAGGAGCACCACATTATTATTAAAAAAGGAGTTATTGTAGATGCAAGTGTAATTGATACTCCCTTACGGCCAAAAGGAAAGACAAAGCAAGAAGTAACAGAAGATCGTTCCGACAAAGAAATCAAGACAAAAAAGAAATATGCATCGAGTGTCGATAGTGATGGTACATGGTTAAAGAAACGAGGCAAATTTCATTTTGGATATAAAAAACATCATGTTACAGATGAAGAGGGGCTTGTTCTAGGAGTTTTAACAACAACAGCTAGCACAAATGAAATAGCAAATTTAGAAGATGTTCTAGACTCAGCAGATTTACCAAGAGACATTCCTTTGAAAGCAGACAAAGGCTATCAGTCTAAGAAGAATGAAGCTCTGCTAAAAAAGAGAGGTTTGAAAAACCACATATTGAAAAAGGCAAAAAAGAATAAACCTCTTACAAAATGGGAGAAAAGATTTAATAAACTAATAGGTAAAACAAGGTTTAAAGTTGAACGTACTTTCGGAGGAATAAAAATTTGGTTTTTAGGAGGCACTGCTAAATACAGAGGAATGGAAAAAATGCACACTCAAAATCTAATGGAGGCACTTTGTTACAATTTATATCGGAGTCCTGGGATAGTTGCGTCTAATAGTAAAAATTAAAGGGGAAATGATCGAAAAACAAGAGTATATAACACGTTAGAAATACAAATAATAGATAAAAAGCTAAAAAAACTGTCCATTTAAGGAATCCTTACGTTATGCAACGGTCTT
>NZ_JABKBZ010000210.1:0-1212 GCF_013166635.1 Lentimicrobium sp. S6
AGGTCAACCTGGCCGACCTGGCCAATATCTGCGAAAATGAAAGCCCCATCACCCTAAACGGTGGCACTCCTTTTGGCGGAACATATAGCGGAACGGGTATTAGCGCCGGAAGCTTTAATCCAGCCACTGCCGGCGTAGGAAATCACAGCATCACCTATACTTGGTCCGATGGCACTTGCGGCGGAGACGATAGCAAAACCATCACCGTTTTGGCTGCTCCCTCTGTCACTTTCAATGTGGCCGATAATGAGTTTTGCCTTAATGATGCAGCCTTTAACATGAGCGCAGGAAGTCCAAGTGGAGGAGTCTATAGCGGATTTGGAATCAGCGGGAATCAGTTTAGCCCAGCTTCGGCAGGAGCAGGAAGCCATAGTATCACTTACGAGTTTACCAATGCCCAAGGCTGTAGCGATACTAAAAATCAAGATTTCATCGTCTTCGATTTACCCAATGTTCAGCTCAGCAACTTCCCCAATTTTTGTGAGGATGATGCTGTTTTCACCCTTGTCCAAGGAAGCCCTATCGGAGGAGTCTATAGTGGAACAGGTGTCACAGGAAATCAATTCGACCCTCAGATTGGAGCAGGGACTTATCCCATCAATTACTATTATCAAGATGCCCATGGCTGCGACGACCAAGTCCAGAAAGACATTCAGGTATTGCCTTTGCCGCAAGCCCCTATCACCGCCATTGCCGATATCAATTCCTATTGCGATAACCAAGCTCCCGACTCTATTCTGCTCACCGCTACAGGAATAGAAACAGCCTACTTTTGGTACGAAAATCATTTGAGCAATCCTTCTTTTAGTCAAAAGAAAAGTCTAAAAATAGCCGCTCCCCTAGTTTCTACTTCTTATTTAGTGAGAGGAGAAAACAGCTGTGGAGAAAGTAGCTATCTCCAAATAGATATAGAGGTAAAGCCAGCTCCTGTGGCCAACTTTATGAGCTCTGGAAACGATTGCCAATTCACCAATTTCTTTTTCACCGATGCCTCCACCATTGCCAGCCAAAGCATCAGCCAATGGACTTGGGATTTTGGGGATGGTGCTTCAAGTAATGAAACTAACCCTAGTCATATTTATAATGATTACGGAAGTCATGATATTCAATTAATTGTGGAGAGCAATCAAGCTTGTAGAGACACTGCTTTGCAAAGCATAATGGTACATCCCAAACCTCAAGCTGCCTTTGATGCGCCCATGGTTTGTTTTG
>NZ_JABKBZ010000211.1:0-1212 GCF_013166635.1 Lentimicrobium sp. S6
AGGTCAACCTGGCCGACCTGGCCAATATCTGCGAAAATGAAAGCCCCATCACCCTAAACGGTGGCACTCCTTTTGGCGGAACATATAGCGGAACGGGTATTAGCGCCGGAAGCTTTAATCCAGCCACCGCTGGTGTAGGAAATCACAGCATCACCTATACTTGGTCCGATGGCACTTGCGGCGGAGACGACAGTAAAACCATCACCGTCCTACCAGCGCCCACCGTCACTTTCAATGTAGCAGATAATGAGTTCTGCTTGGATGAAGCTGAGTTTAGCATCAATGGAGCCAGCCCAACTGGAGGTCATTTTTCTGGAGCTGGAGTTAGTGGAAATCAATTTGACCCTAGCACAGCCGGCCCAGGAACTCATCCCATTAGCTATGAATATATCAATGCCCAAGGCTGTAGCGATACTAAAAGTCAAGATTTCATCGTCTACGATTTACCCAACGTTCAGCTCAGCAACTTCCCCAATTTTTGTGAGGATGATGCTGTTTTTACGCTTGTTCAAGGAAGCCCTATCGGAGGAGTCTATAGCGGAACAGGTGTCACTGGGAATCAATTCGAACCGCAAATTGGCGCAGGAACCTATCCCATCAATTACTATTATCAAGACTTCAATGGTTGCGATGACCAAACCCAAAAAGAGATTCAAGTTTTGCCTTTACCTCAAGCGCCTATCTCGGCTATTGCCGATATCAATTCCTACTGCGAAAACCAAGCCCCCGACTCTATTTTACTCACTGTTACTGGAATAGAAACGGCCTACTTTTGGTACGAAAATCAATTAAGCAATCCTTCTTTTAGCCAAAAGAAAAGCTTGAAAATTGCCGCTCCTCTAGTTTCTACTTCTTATTTGGTCAGAGGAGAAAACAGTTGTGGAGAAAGCACTTATCTACAAATAGACATAGAAGTAAAACCTGCTCCTGTGGCCAGTTTCATTTCTTCAGGCAACGATTGCCAGTTCACCAATTTCTCTTTTACCGATGCCTCCACCATAGCCAATCAAAGTATCAGTCAATGGTCATGGAATTTTGGGGATGGTGCAACAAGTAATGAAACGAATCCTAATCATATTTATAGCGATTACGGAAGTCATGATATTCAATTAATTGTGGAGAGCAATCAAGCTTGTAGAGACACTGCTTTGCAAAGCATAATGGTACATCCCAAACCTCAAGCTGCCTTTGATGCGCCCATGGTTTGTTTTG